>NZ_LNUO01000025.1:0-75929 GCF_001462175.1 Psychrobacter sp. ENNN9_III | reverse complement strand
TGCTCAACGATTTTATATTTTTGAATTTTACCAGTCACGGTCATTGGGTATTCATCAACGAAGCGAAAGTAGGTCGGCACTTTATAATGAGCGATATGGTCACGACAAAATTGCCTTACCTCTTCTTCGCCCAAGCTACCAAGCTCTTTGGCAATAATCCACGCTGCCAATACTTCACCATACTTTTTATCAGGCACGCCGACGATTTGTACATCACGAATCTTAGGATGGCGATAGAGATAGTTTTCGACTTCTACTGGATAGATGTTTTCGCCGCCACGAATGATCATATCTTTACTACGTCCAACCACCGTGATATAACCATCTTCATCCATCTTTGCCAAATCACCCGTATGCATCCAACCATCCTGAATGGCTTTTCGGGTTTTAAAGCGGCTACCCCAATAGCCTTTCATGACCGCATAGCCGTATGTGAGTAGCTCGCCCGTCTCTCCAATCGGGACGACCTCACCCGTTTCGGTATCCACGATTTTGATCTCAAGCGCTGGCAGCACCATCCCTACTGTAGACACTCTTTTTTCAAGGGGCGTTTGCGAACTGGTCTGACAAGAAGCTGGACTGGTCTCGGTCATGCCATAAGCAATCGTGACCTCGCTCATGTGCATCTTATCCATGACACGGCGCATGACCTCAATCGGACAGCTCGAGCCGCCCATGATACCCGTGCGCAAACTGGACAAATCAAAGCTATCGAAGTCTGGATGATCAAGCTCTGCGATAAACATCGTCGGCACGCCAAGTAAGGCAGTACATTTTTCTTCTTCCACCGTTTGCAATACTGTCAGCGGATCAAAGCCATCATTAGGATACACCGCGCAACCACCGTGAGTTAAAATGGCTAAATTGCCACCCACCATGCCAAAGCAATGATAAAGCGGCAGTGGGATACATAGCCTATCCTCCTCTGTCAGCCTCATTCCTTCGCCCATAAAATAGCCGTTATTGAGAATATTACGATGCGTTAAGGTGGCGCCTTTCGGTGTGCCGGTCGTGCCACTGGTGAACTGTACGCTAATAGCGTCAGTATTCTTAAGCTGAGCTTGGCGTTCCGCTACGCGAGGGTCGTTTGCATCACCCTCTGCCATCCACGTAGAGAACTTTTGCATAAAATTAAAGTCCTCATTGTTCTCTGGCTCATCAATCCAAATAATGCGCTCAATAGTAGGAATCTCGACCAAATCAAGCTGATTATAGCTTTTATGATAAATTTCAGGACATAGCTCGCGAATCATTTGCGTATAATCACTGGTTTTAAAATGACGCATCAATACCAAGGCCGAGCAGCCCAGTTTATTCAGCGCATATTGCAGCTC
The DNA here is from genome assembly GCF_001462175.1 of Psychrobacter sp. ENNN9_III. Lineage (NCBI taxonomy): Bacteria > Pseudomonadati > Pseudomonadota > Gammaproteobacteria > Moraxellales > Moraxellaceae > Psychrobacter > Psychrobacter sp. ENNN9_III. The sequence continues at coordinate 74,595 of NZ_LNUO01000025.1, read as the reverse complement.
AAAGGTACGGTAGGCAGGATTAATATTGACTAAGATAACGCCAATTTTTGCTGTTGCTAATTGCATCAGCAGCCACTCGCTATTGTTGTGCGACCAAATAGCGATACGATCACCTATCTCAAGTCCCATCTCAATCATGGCACTGGCTAACTGACTGACTTTTTCCTGTAACTCACGATACGTCCAGCGAATATTTTGATGGCGAGAAACCAAGGCTTGACGCTCAGGATATTTATTGACAATGGCATCGAAAAAATCTCCGATGGTCGCCTCAATCAGCGGTACATCAAGTCCTTTGTCATGGCTTTGGGTGAGTGGCGCATTCGCTGAGCGCGCACCTATATTAACTTTGGGAACATTATTGAGAATATTGTCGAAATCGGTGTGCTGAGTCATAACGAGTCCTTTCGTTTTGCTGTTGGTTTTATTACTGTTTTATGAGCATTTAATGCGCTGCTAAGGTAAATATTCTTCCTTGAATACTCTTTATCGCTATATTTATAGCTTTCTAGTTGCCTCCTAACCAATATAGCGCCTAAAAGAAAAGACTGTCAATCATAACTGATACAGCACGTATCGATTATGATTGATACAACGTACTATCAAGTCGATAACTAATGCAAAAGATGCGATAGCCATAAAAAAAGCCAGTGCTGCATTTAGATAGCAACACTGGCTATGATGTATATGATGTAGATATTTTTAATAGCTACCCTTTAGGCGTGACAGGCGCTTTAATAGTCACTGTCGCACTGACGTCATTGTTATCATCTAGCAAATCCATGATTAACTCGTCATCCGTTTCAGTCTTTACTTGCCAATTGCCAGTCGCTTGTGGTACACCAGTCGCCATGACAGAGATGGCTTTATTTTTTAGACGAATCATCGGCGGCTTATGCTCATAGCCTTCGTGCTCATGACCTAAAATATCATCGGCAATGGTCGCAGCCTGCGCCCGCAGTGGCGCGACATAACGGCAGGCAACCCCATTGATAGACATGCAGTCACCAATGGCATAAATATTAGAAGCATTGGTACGTAATGTCGTCGCATCGACCACGATACCGGTACGGCGATTGAACTCAACACCAGCAGCGGCGGGCAATTTATCATCGACAGTGAGGCCTGTACTAGCTATCACATGGTCTACGATTAAAGGTTCAGGTTGCTGATCAGCCGTACTATCGGCACCTGCTATCGGCTTATAATCGACTTGTAATTTATCATGACTGCTTGTGCTTTCATTATCATTGTCGCTGTCACTAATTCGCATAACGTCAGACACTTGATAACCGCCCAAAAAGTTAATCCCTTGCGATTTGACTGCTTGAGCGATACGCGCTGTTGCTTTTGGCGGTAGCATTTGTGAAAGCGGTGCATCATTTAAATCAATCAGCGTCACCTCATGCCCAGCCTTGAGCAAGTCCTCAGCAATTTCTGTCCCAACCATGCCAGCCCCAACAATGGCAACATGCTGATTACCAGTTGCCAACTTCTCTTGCAGTTGACCAAAACGCTCAATATGATTGACATGCCAAACCAAATCTTCTGGTAAGCTTTGTGGAAAGATAGGATGAGCACCCATTGCTAATACTAATTTATCATAGCCAATAGTGGCGTAATCTACATTGGCCGGATCTGAGCGCGTAGCAGAGACAAGATGTAATTGCTGACTGGCGGCATCAATGTCACTAACTTGGGTATTGGCGAGTAAATTGACGTTTGCAGCCTTAGCTGCATCACTACCTGTAGCCCGTACTAAATCTGAGGCGCGTTTATTTTGACTAATCGCCATGGTTAACATTGGTTTGTGATAACGATCGCCACTATCAGCAGTAATCAAGGTAATTGGAATGTCTTTATCTTTCGCCCGAATCGCATCAATGACATGCCAACCCGCCAGCCCTGCCCCTACAATGACCACACCTTTCGATGTAGATGAATGTTCTGCACTCATACAAGCTCCCATTAAGTTAACTATTATGTTTGTTGAATATGATTGCTCTTATTGTATCAGTAAACAGCCATGCACTCATCTATTCTCCCACGTAGCCCATAATGTAGTCACTCATATCAACATCAATATTGAAGATATATATTTACTCACACAAAAAAGCGCCTATTTATAGACGCTTTAGAAATGACTCGAAATATAGTGTTGTACATTAATGATTAAGAATCTTCGATAAGAACATCTGCGCGCGTTCACTTTTCGCGCCTTCAAAGAATTCATCTTTACTACAATTCTCAACGATATAGCCCTCATCCATAAAAATAATACGGTTAGCGACCTGACTGGCAAAGCCCATCTCATGAGTCACACACATCATCGTCATACCATCGCGAGTCAGCTCGACCATCACATCGAGCACTTCTTGAATCATCTCTGGATCAAGCGCTGAGGTTGGCTCATCAAACAGCATCGCTACGGGATCCATTGCAAGCGCACGGGCAATGGCGACCCGCTGCTGTTGACCTCCAGACAACTCGGCTGGATACTTCGCCGCTTGCGCTGTCAGTCCTACCCGATCCAAATACGCCATCGCTTTCTTTTTGGCCTCAGACTCTTTACGGCCTAATACTTTGATTTGTGCGACGGTCAGATTGTCGATAATGGTTAAATGCGGAAACAGCTCAAAATGCTGAAACACCATGCCAACGCTACTACGCAGTTTAGGTAAGTCAGTCTTTGGCGCACCGACTGAGATACTATTGACCATAATCTCACCTTTTTGAAAAGGTTCAAGCCCATTGACAGTCTTGATTAAGGTAGATTTACCACTACCCGATGGGCCACAAACCACTACCACATCGCCCCTATGTACGTGAGCAGTACAATCGCTCAAAACTTGGAAGTCACCATACCACTTGCTGACGTCAGTCATTTGAATGACCATCTCATCGCTAGCATGACCATTATTCGTAACCAGTCCGCCAAAGTCATTTGTATACGTATCAGCACTACTCATCACTGGCTCCTAACCACATTATTTTAAAATTATTAAAAAATTCAAAACCTCAGACGTTTTTGCACGTGTTGTACACCGATAGAAGCGCTTAAGCTGATGATAAAATACACCGCTCCTGCGCCTAAAATATAAGGCGTCAATAAACCCATCAGCTCACCACGTACGTAGGCTGCACGGAAAAAGTCTGTCAAACCGATAGCAAATACCAATGTCGTATCTTGGAATAAAATAATACACTGCTGCAAAATAAGCGGCAGCATCTTACGAAAGGCTTGCGGTAACACGACTAAGCGCATAGTCTGCCCGTAAGTCATACCCAAAGCTTTTGCAGCATTGACTTGGCCGCTACCGATAGACTGAATACCCGCCCGCACCACTTCTGAAAAATAAGCGGCTTCGAACATCATAAAAGCAACGACGCATGAGGCAAAAGCGGCATCAAGTTGCAAGTATTTACCAGCTACCCAAAAATAGATCATCGGAACGGCAAAATAAAACCATAACAATACTAGCAGCAGCGGCACAGAACGAAAGTAATTGACGTATAGTTTGGCTGGTACTTCTAACACTTTGATACCAGATAGACGCATCAAGGCGAGTACCGTTCCTAAACTGATACCACCGAGGATGGCTAAAAACAATACTTTTAAGGTGGTCAGCATACCACCCATTAGACCTGGATAGGCCGTTGCAAGTTCGGTCATCATACTCATTTCTGACTCCCTGCAATAAGCCCAGGCACGCGCAGTTTGCGTTCAATCAAACCCATGATAGCGATTAAGGATAGATTGAATACCAAATAAATCACAGTCGCGTAAGTATAGATCTCAATGTTATTTTGCGTATATTCGCTGATGGTTTTGGTCTGGCTAATGAGCTCCATCACGCCCACCAAAGAGGCCACTGATGCGTTTTTGAAGCAGTTGGTCAGCTCAGAGCTTAATGGCGGCAAGATGATACGAAAGGCTTGGGGTAATAAGACTTGTTTATAAGCTTGCGGAACACTAAACCCAAGAGCGTAAGCGGCATTGATTTGACCTTGTGGTAATGACTCAATACCGGTACGCACTTGCTCAACGATACGCGCAGCGGTAAATAAGCCAAGCCCGATACTTGCTGAGAGCATGGCTGAAGTATTTGGAGATAAGTCTTTATACCACCATTCTTGTAAGGCCGGTGTCAGCCAGCCCGGGGCGACATAAAACCAAAAGAATAATTGAACCAATAAAGGGATATTACGAAAAAAAGTGACATAGGCGGTGCCAATACTGCGCGCAGTTTTACTTGGCAAGGTGCGCATGATACCGAAGATGGTACCAATAACCATGCTATCGCCCATGCAATACTACCAATTAACAACAACCAGCCAAGGCCGGTAATCATCCAATGTATGTACAGCTCATTACCGATACCAGTCTGCTCAAAGAGCACACCCCAGTTCCAGCTATAATTCATCTTTGTCTCTCCGAGCAGCGGAAAATAGACTCATGCGTTAGGCCAATCTAAATGATTTTCCTAAGCGCATGAGCCAGCTATATTGAGGGACAAATGTCTTATTGTGCCGCGTCTTTTGGCTGGGCACTATCGTGCGGATTAGCAATTAAAGCTTTTAAGTTGTCTGACATCTCAAAGTTTAGATTGACATTTTTCGGTGGAATAGGGTTTAAGAACCACTTATCATAGATGTTGTTAATCTCACCTGAGCTAAAGGTGTTGGCAAGCGCCTCATCGACCACTGCTTTAAACTCAGGGTCATCTTTACGCATCATACAGCCATAGATTTCAAACGATTGCGGTTCACCAACGATGACCCATTCATCAGGATTTTTGGCCTTGGCTTTCTCGCCAGCGAGCAGTACATCATCCATCATAAAGGCATCGGCACGGCCATTCTCTAGCATCAAGAAACCTTCACCATGATCCTTTGCAGAGATGATATTGGTGTCCATATTGTTTTCATCATTATATTGACGAATGTAACGCTCTGAAGTTGTACCTGCCGTAGTAACTAAGGTTTTGCCTTTCAAATCTTCAAAGTTTTGAATGCCAGAGTCAGTTTTAGTTAATAAGCGCGTACCAATCTCAAAAAAGCCATTAGAAAAAGCAACTTGTTTTTGGCGCTCTTCATTGTTGGTCGTTGAGCCACATTCAAAGTCTACCGTACCATTCTGGACCAGTGGAATACGAGTTTGCGAGGTGATAAGGTTGTAACGGACGTTTAGATCTGGCATGTTGAGCTTTTGCTTAACCGCTTCGACGACTTTCATCTCTAGATCATGCGCGTAGCCCATTGGCTGATTGGGATCGTCAGCGATATAAGAAAACGGAATTGAGGAGTCACGATAACCGACGACAATAGTGCCCGAATCTTTTATTTTTTGTAGGGTACCATTAGAGTTTGCCGCAGTCTCTGTCGTTGCAGTATCATTTGCTGGTGCTTCGCTGGTGGTTTGATTGCTATTATTACATCCAGCTAAGCCAAGCGCCATAACGACAGCTAGCGTTAGAGGTTTTGAGAGCGAGTAAGCCATAAGTTACATCCTTTTATCAGATTAGTACAAATCAGTGAAAACTCTGGACATTTTCTATACTACTGTCCAGCATCCTTGCTGTTACTTTCAGTTATCATAGAGCAACTTAATGTTACTGTACAACACTTTTACCTAGGTTGGTAATTTTTCTTACGTATATTCATAATATTTCATATACGCTGATAATATCTCTTACCACATAAGAAACGACATCTAAAGACTTAAGCGGCCATTAGTGTTAAAGCTTGAAGAGTGTGTTACTGCTTTTTCATCGTTGATAATTCATCAATAATCCCCATAAAGTTAGCAACTTCTTAACCATACTAACGACTTATGACTCAAACCAATCACAATACTCAAGTAACGACAGCTGCCACGGCTTCTACCAATAATGACGTACGTCAGCGCTTTTTTATTCAAGACTCGCCTGTACGTGGTGACGTCGTCCGTCTATCACGTAGTTATGCCAGTACTATCGCTCAAAAGCCCTACCCTGAAGCGATTAAACGCTTGTTGGGCGAAATGCTAACGGCGGCCAGTTTGCTTATCGGTACTGTTAAAATAGACGGCCGCTTGTCTATTCAATTGCAGTCATCAGACAGTGACAGCTTGTTGAATTGGGCAATGGCTGAATGTGATCAAAACGGTATCATTCGCGCGCTTGCCAGCTGGAAAGCTGATACAGATGAACAAGTACAAGCGTGGGAAAACATGACCCGTGCTAATGAAGCTTTCGCTGAGCTTGGCGCTATGGGTCAAGGTGTGTTATTTATTAATATTCAGCCTAACGGCGGTGAGGCGTATCAAGGTATCGTCGAGCGCAGCCATGACAATTTGGCTGACTGCTTGGCACATTACCAAAAGCAATCTGCACAAATTCCAACGCTGATTAATTTGGCATCTGACGGTTTGCAAGCAGGTGGTATATTGGTACAAATGCTGCCTCGTACTGCTGAGGAAACCTATGAAGTAGAGCAAAACGAAGACGCGGGTATCGATGATGATTTGTGGACGCGTCTAAGCGTTTTGACTCGTACTGTCAAAGCTGAAGAGCTGACCACACTTGACACCAACGAAATCTTATATCGCTTATATAATGAAGAAAACGTCGTCGCGCCTGACCCTATCGAGCTAGCCTTTGGCTGCACTTGTTCACGTAAAAAGTCAGAGATGGCCATTGAGCAAATCGGTGAAGCAGAAGCTTTGGATATCATCGAAGAGCAAGGCGGTACTTTCGAGATGGATTGCGGATTTTGCGGTGAAGTCTATAAATTTGACAAAGACGATGTGGCAGCGATATTTGCTGAATAGTTGTTATTAGCCTGATGTGTTTTATTTGTAGCGATAATGAGAACCTCCGAGTGTGATGCTCGGGGGTTTTGTTTTACTGGATAAGTAAGACTAAAGAGCTAAAAACCTAAACCCTCACCTCGATATTTTCGGGATAAGAATGTATGCAAGTGCCTAAGATATCCCCTTCTTGATTGGCGTTACTCTGGCCATTATCCAACAACCATGCGACAACCTGTTTGTGTACCCTGTCGTTATAAAGTAAATTGTAGTGACTCACGCCATAAAAAATGGCCTTATGCCCTTCAGGTACCGACAAAGCATGCTCGCCATCATGCTCCCCTAGCGCAGACTGTATCGTTACCAGACCATCACCCAATAAGCTTGTCGCTTTAGAGTCATAATGAGCCTCAATCAGCGTGGCTGCGACAAAATACGTATTCACATGCAGCGGCAAACGCGCAGGATGAAGAAACTCTTGTGGGAGTACACTACGGCCTTCTAAAGACTTCCAATCATCGTCACGAATACTACCATAACGCAAATCGATGATGCCTGTACTACGTAAATCGCCCAGTTTGGCAAGCGACCCTGCAAAAGGTAGCTTGGCGATCATATCTTGCACAAAATAGCCAATACGCTCTAGGCTTGCACCATGGTGCGGTGAGCCAAGAGTAATCAGGTTACCAACTCGCTTTACCCAATCAAAGCCTTGCTGTTTACCATAAAATAGCGCACTACGAGCGACCAATCCGCCCATGCTATGCCCAACCAAGTCTATCTGACTGATGCTTGGATTATTATCTACTAACTCTTGTAGCACTTTAGAAAAGTTACGACCACTAAGTGAGATACGCCATCCGGTATTGTAATCAAGATATAGAACGGTAGATTCTGGCAGACTGCGACTAATACGTGCACCAAGACTATTATGAGCAATTGGTTGCCAGCTTAAATAGCTCATACAAAGACCGTGGCATAAGATAATAACGCGCCCTGATATCTCTTTGTTTTGTGACTGTCCACTTCTTGGACATGAAGCGCTGTCGTATAGAGTCATTGGAATAGCAAGGGGATTATCATGTTTGACAAGATGATCGCCCATCACGCCATTTAGGACGTTAATAAGCTGCTTAAAAGATTCTGGTAGCGGGCGGGCATCTTTTTGACTGATTACGTTTTTATACAATCGCAGTGCCAATGCTAGATTATTACCTACTAACAACGCCACTTGACGTACCGCACCATATATCCGCCCGGTAAGGCCACGTTGCCATTTACTGACATTGCCTTCATTAAAACGCCCCAAAGGACGTAAAACAATCTCACGGTGGATGGCTTCTACGATATCCGTTACTTCAACCACTCCCATCGTCGCAAGCTGCGCTAACCCTTCAAAAAAATCGCTTAAAGATATGGGCTTAGGTGAAGTGAGGGTCTTATTATCATTTGCCTGTAATTCTATCGCATCATCGATATAGATATATTCAAGCTTAGCCAGCTCTTCATATAGGTCACCTTGGAACCGTGTGTTAACGTCGGAGCCAGAGCTTGTAGTGGGCTCAAGCCTATTTTTGGCAAATAAATTGTGAATCGAATCGATAGAATCTAGATTGTTCATAGTTTTGATGTATCTGGTGATAAGAGTACCTACTCATAGTATCTGCTATGTCAGATAAAAAAAACCTCTATACTGTCACATAAGCTTACTATACTCATCTTCAATAAATACGAACAACTCACCCTCTATGTCGTTCTCACATCCGTTGCAAACGACTCTGCCAGTATCACATCTCCGTCCTCGCGAGTAATCATGACCGTAGCTGAGCGCGGAGTACTGCCACCAGCGACTGCACCCCACGTATTACTAGGATGCTGAATGTTAATAAATAACGTTTTGAAATCTGGTGTTAGGGTAATACCCGTCACCTCGCAGCCTTCAGGACCGACAAAAAAACGTTTGATATTATCATTATTTGCTCTCATACCGACACGAGTTTGTTGTCCTGCCGAGGTAGTTTTGAGCGTGCCATCGCTGACATTACCCGGTAGTGCTGCGAGCAACATGCAACTGCTGGTATCGGTATAAGCACCGTCATCAGTCTGAATCCACAATACCCCACGTGGGTCGAAATACAAACCATCTGGCGAAGAAAAATCGTTATTATCATTTAATTGCGATAAGTTCTCTGCTGACAAAGCACTCGGCGCAGCAAATAGATAAATATCCCACTCAAAGCTCATTGCCGCATGATCCCCTCCTGCTTCTGCCCAGCGAATAATATGACCATTGTCATTACCGCGCGCTTTACCACGAGCCTGATAACTGCGCGGGTTGGTTGCAGACACTGGTTGATCATCACGTTCACCGCGATATTTATTATTAGTCAACGTCACATAAACTTCACCAGTAATGGGACTGACCGTTACCCATTCAGGACGATCCATCTTGGTTGCCCCTAACGTGTCAGCAGCAGCACGCGCAAACACTAAAACGTCATCCTGTCCATTGAAGGGCAGCACGCTATTAGAGGCATCTAGTCCGTTTTGACCATGAACCAGCGGCTGCCACTCACCACTACCATCGTCATGAAAGATTGCAACGTATAGCGTGCCCTCATTCATATACTTGTCACCAGCTTTTAAGCCCGCCCCTATATCTTTATTTGACCACAAGGCTTTGGAGACAAACTTATAAATATATTCACCACGAGCATCATCACCCATATAAAAAACCACTGGTTTGCCTTGCTCAACAGGTGCATAGGCACAGTTTTCGTGAGCAAAACGACCCAACGCTGTACGTTTTTGTGGCATAGAATGTTGGTCAAAAGGGTCAATTTCGGTGATATAACCAAAGGTGTTAAAACCATTGCGATAATCGTCAGTCGCTGTTGCACCGACAGCTGTCATGTCCCAGCGGGAAAATTCATCAGAGATTTTGGCGTCTTTGGCTTCTGGGGTATGCCATAAATACCCTGAGCTGGCAAAGTTTTCTGTTGCACCATAACGCTTACGACCATAATTCTGTGCGGCAGTTAATCGACTGGCATCTTGACCACGGGCAAAGACGCCTAAGAAGTTTTCTTCTGTCGTCAAATACGTACCCCAAGGCGATAGCCCTGCACCGCAATTATTATTGATTCCACGAGTCTGAAAGCCTGTCGGATCAAACTTGGTCTTGACCAAATCGGAGCCCGCAACCGGCCCCGCTAACTGCGATTGAGTACTACTAGTAATGCGGCGATTGTATTTTGAATTGAGCACCATCTCATATCCTATGCCATCCGCACGGCGAGTCATCTCAACTACCGCCACGCCATGACAATTGGCTTCACGGCGCACATCACTGGCGAGACGGCGATTTTTGAATATAGGTGCAGCATTATTATCTTGGATTACATGGTAGCCAAACGGGCTTAGCTCCTCACTATTCACGTACTCATGATTCATGACTAGCAGACCATTCTCTGATGCTTTGGCATCGTATCCATGACCCTTTTTGCCAAAGAACCACATGCCATCATGGTTATCACCCATGCGCCAATCAAACGACTCAGCGGACTGCTCACGATTGTCTTTCCAATCATCAATGCCAGAAATTAATGGCGTGCCTAGTGGCAAAATAATTTCGGCCTTATAACCTTCTGCCACGCTCATTGTTTCGGCAGTGGAGTGTGCGACTGCTTTAAACTTTAAAGTATCAGGACGCTTTAAGTCACCTTGCGCAGGGATAGCAGCATTATTATTGACAATCGGTCTTCCAATACTACTTTCATCATCGTCAGCACATCCGACTAAAGGAAGTGCGCCAAAAAAAGCAGCAGCTGTCAATCCTGTACCTCCTTTTAGAATACTACGGCGGTTAAGACGACGATTAATAATGCTTTGAAAGTCAGTATTATGAGTAGGATTGGAATCTTCAACAACTTCGTGGGCAAGATTTTGCTTATCATTTAGTAATGTCATTGTCAGTCACCTTGCTGTTAGGCTGGATTAGTATAAATGGGATCAGTCGCAGCTTTATAATTAACACTACGAAAATGCGGATTACACTTGAGTCTATTGAACTTTCATGACGATACGATGACATTTAAATAACAGGCTTTATTTAAACAAAAAATCCCAAGCATTGGCTCAGGATTTTGTATTTTCAGACATCAAATTTTTATTTAAACTTATATTTAAAGTAACGCTATTGCACTCGCGCTTGCCACTCGTGCGCGCCCAATACCAACTTTAAATCATCGCTTGCATGCAGTATACCAACCCCACTTGGCGTGCCAGTCATAATCACATCACCTGCTTGCAAACTAAAAGCATGGCTAATCTCGGCAAGTAACTCATAAACGGGGAATAACATCAGCGCGCTATTACCATCTTGCTTAAGCTCATCATTAATATAAAGCTGATAATGCACATCGCTACAGTCGCCAAATGCCAGCGGATCGACCCAGTCAGCGAGCACACATGCTCCATCAAAGCACTTTGCACGCTCCCATGGATGGCCTTGTTCTTTGAGCTCACTTTGTAAGTCTCGCAGGGTCAAATCTAGCCCTAGCGTGACTGCTTCAATTAAACCAGTAGTACTGACAACCTCTTCTAACGAAGCTGACTTCAAATCCTGACCCAAACGAATACAGAACTCTGCTTCATAATGTACTGGATATACTTTTTCGCGGGGCACATCACGGATACTACTAGGAATAGCGTCTGATAAAGAGATGATACTTGAAGCAGGCTTTATAAATAGTAGTGGACGCGTTGGAACAGCATTGCCAAGCTCAGTGGCGTGGGCGGCGTAATTACGACCGACACAGACGACTTTACCTATCAAATTGCGCTTGTTATTAGCGCTGGTATCATCGTCTAGACTAAACTCATTATCTTCTCTAACGATGTCATTAATCAAAGAAACATGGGGGGATTCAGTCATGATGCGTTCTCACTATAAAAGGAAGTCGTACGATTATTTACCAAGCAGCTTTCCTCACTATTTTTTATTATTATCTTTTAATAGTGGTTAATCAATCGCTCTATCGTAATGTGTAATCATCTACGTAATAAAAACATGGTTTTGTATCATGGGATAGTGCGTGTCACGACATCTGGTGGTACGTAGCTGGTATGACGATTCATGCGTTTTTCAAACCTGCCAAAAACGAATAAAATCACCCATGATAATAGTAAGTAGACGACACCTGCAGCGAAGAATAATTCCATCAAAGTATAAGTACGGGCACTGATAGTACGGGCTACCCCAGTGATATCCATCAGCGCAATCGTTGATGCTAAGGCACTACCTTTGAGCATAAAAATCACTTCATTACTATACGCTGGAATCACAATACCAAATGCTCGCGGCAAAGTAATACGAGTGAGCTTTTGCCATTTCGACATACCAATCGCATCAGCAGCTTCAAGCTCGCCAACTGGAATAGCTTGAATGGCTCCACGAATAATCTCGGCAAGATATGCACTCGTATTCATCGTAAAGGCAATGATGGCACACCAATAAGCTTGGCTAAGTACTGGCTCCCACAAGAATGAATCACGTATGGATTCGAACTGGCCAAGACCATAGTAAATCAAAAATATCTGTACCAGCAGCGGCGTACCACGAAAAAAGAAAATATACAAAAAAGGTATGATCTGCACCATCCAGCTTTTGGACAGTCTTAATAACGCTAAAATCAAACCTAAAAACAGTCCAATGATGCCTGAAATTACGACCAGTTGTACAGTTAATACCGCTCCGCCCAATAGATCTGGGATATGATCAAAAATAACCTGCCAATTCCAATCCATGAGTATCTCTCCTCTACCCTGTGGTCGATTGACGGCTAAGCTTTTTGGCATAGCGTGCTGCTGGGTTAGCACGCCATTCAAGCCACATCATAAAGCCTGTGATGAGCATCGTCAGCCCTAAATAAATTATCGCTGCTGCCATATAAAACGTAAAAGGCTGCTGGGTTGACTGAGCGGCTCGGGATGACTGATACATAATATCTTTAAGACCAATGACTGATACCAAAGCAGTATCTTTTAGCAGTACCAAAAATAAGTTACCCAAACCCGGTAGGGCAATTTGCCATACTTGCGGTAAAGTAATCCGATAAAACGTCTGAAAAGGACGCATCCCAACTGCTTGTGCTGCCTCACTCTGACCTACTGGAATCTCCTGAATAGACATCCGTAAAATTTCGGTCGCATAAGCACCGAAGGCAATAGATAAGGCCATGACCCCGCCCCAAAACGCACTGATCTCAATATAGTCGTTATAACCAAAATTTTTGAGTATACTCATCAGCAGTATAGAGCCGCCATAATATATAAACAGCACCAATAGTAGCTCAGGAATACCGCGCATCGTGGCTGTATAGACAGTCGCAATTTTGCGTAGTATCCAAACCTTGGACAGCTTAGCAGTCGCACCCAAAAGCCCGAGGACCATGCCTATAACTAAGCTGGTCAAGGCAAGCTTGATAGTGACGGTTGCGCCGCTCAATAAGAGCGCGCCAAATCCTTGTAAGTCAAACACAGTTGTCCACTCAGTCTCTTTATATTAGCAAGTTAGCAGAATGTTAGTTAAAAGAATCAGTACCAATCGTCTTATATTTTCTAGAGCAGCAATGCATTTAAACTTGCGCACAGACGATGATTGATTGACTCGGTAGAAATGCGCCGTGATTTTATCATAATCGGCAAGCTCTATGTTACTGCTCATAAGCAAAACCTATCTATAAATGAACATTCCTACTGTCAAAATCCCTACTACTAGGATAAATTGGCAAGACTGCACAGTCAGTTTACAGTTATCTTTAATAACTGGCAGGTGTTTCTGCACATATTACGATAGAAGACCATCGACAAAATAAAAAGGATATCACCGGTCTGGCAATATCCTTTTGACTAATAAGATAAGTATTTTGAGGTTGGCTTATAAATCATTAGAGCAAGATACCTCTATTGAGTAGCAGTATCTACGATAGGTTCATCGGTTACCACACTTGGCATAGCAAAGTACTTTTGATTGAGCTTATCATAAGTACCATCAGCTTTTAGGTTCGCCAATGATTGATTAATTTTTGCTTGCAAAGCATCGCCAGGACGCACAGCGATTGCAAAGTTATCGTCGATATCGATCTCATCACCTTTGATCACATACCCGCTACCTGATGGTGAGCTTAACCATTCTAGCGCTGGCAGTTTATCGGAGATCATTGCATCAACACGACCTGATCCTAAGTCCAAAAACGCATTGCTCAACGTATCATATAACTTCATATTGGCTTTTGGATAAGCATCCTCTAACCACTGTGAAGAGATGGTCGAGCGCTGGGCGGCAATAGAGTGAGTATTGATATCACTACTCTGCCTTGGATCAAAGCTACTGTCTTTTTTGGCCAAAAATACCAAGGTATTGCTAAAATAGGGATCGGTAAAGCTAACTTGTTGCGCGCGCTCTGGCGTTATAGACATTGCGGCTACAATCGCATCATACTTGCCAGCCTTTAGACCAGGAATGATACCGTCCCAATCTTGCGCTGTAATTTCACATGTGACTTGCATATCAGCACAGATAGCATTGGCCATATCGACATCGAAACCGCCGAGCGTCCCGTCTGCATTGGTATAGTTAAAAGGTGCATAAGCGCCTTCAGTACCAATACGTAATACCTCACCTGACTCGGCAGCTGATGTTGTCTCAGCAGCTGTTGCATCAACGTTATCAGTACTGTCTTGGCTATTGCTACAACCAGCTAATGCAAAGACAGCAGCCACCGCCAGTAAAGGGGTGGATAAACGATTCACTTTAATCGATCTAACGATAGACATATTCGCCATTGCGATCGCGGGGACAAAATGGTTGCTCATAATCATCCTTGGTATTTACTAAAGACAAACAGCTCAGATATTACTTATTACATGCGCTATTAGTTAGTCGCTGCTTCTGCTTGCTCTTCTTCAGCAATCATAGCATTGGCATCGACATTTCCTTCGTCCACGACGACTACCTTTTCAACACCATCGGTTGCTGCCGTTTGTTGAGCAGCAGCGGTCGTGCTGGTACCAAAGTAGCTACCAGTAATCTGGTCATAGACACCATTGGATTTTAGCTCAGCCAAAGCTTCATTGAACCTGGCAACTAGAGGATCACCTTTACGAAAGGCAATACCCATGGCATCTTCTTCAGTACTAATCTCTTGACCTTTGACTTCATAGTCTTGACCAGCTTCAGTCTTTAGCCAATCAATGCCTGTCACTTTATCTGACATCATGGCACGTAAGCGACCTGATGTCAGATCTAGATAAGCGTTGTCTTGAGTATCATAAAGCTTGATGTCAGCATCGGGATATTCGTCTTGCAAATACTGTGATGAGACCGTTGAGCGCTGCGAAGCTACAGGCTGCCCTTTTAGATCAGCGACGCTGATATCGTCGCCCTTTTTACCGATCAAGATAATGCCAGTATGAAAGTATGGATCCGTAAAATCTACCACTTCTTTACGCTCAGGCGTGATTGACATACCAGCGATAATCGCATCGAATTTTTGTGCATTAAGGCCAGGAATAAGACCATCCCAATCTTGAGAGATTACCTCACACTCAGCTTTCATTTGCGCACATAGCGCATCGACCAATTCAATCTCATAACCGATAAGTTTGCCATCAGCATCTGTGTAACTAAACGGCTTATAACTTGATTCGGTGGCGATTTTTACATTGATAGGGGCATCAGAAGCTGCAGTATCTGACACAGCATTCTCTTCTGGTGCAGTACTATTGTTACAGCCAGCCAGCATCAGCATAGCAGCGCTAAGCGGTGCCAACCATTTGGCTTTACTTACGATAGATGTTGTCATAATTGCTACTCTCTTATTTCTAAAACAGAATTTTATTGACCAAAGTTTTCTTGTTCAAGACGAGCAAGCTCACCGTTGCTGCGGATCTCACTTAACGCCTTATTAAAGTCATCTTTAAGAGAGTCGTTTTTACGTACAGCGATGGCAATGTTGTCGTTGTTATCTATTTCATCACCAACAATACCAAAGCCTTCAGGGTTATCTGCCAACCACGATTTGGCCGATACTTTTTCAGCCAATACTGCATCGCTACGGCCTGATTTTAGATCTAAATAGGCGTTGTCATAATTATCGTATAACTGAACTGTATTGCCGTCTTTACCTTCATAATTATCTTGTAGATAAGCGCCTGGAGTCGTTGAGCGTTGACCACCTAATGTCAGGTTTTCCATTGCCATTGGATCAAAACTGCCATTAGTATCAGTTAGCCATACCATGGTATTAGCGAAGTAAGGCTCAGTAAAATCTACCTTTTCTTGACGCTCAGGAGTAATTGACATACCTGCGACCACGGCATCGTACTTTTGCGCCAATAGACCTGGAATGATACCGTCCCAGTCTTGAGCGACGATCTCACAGTTGGCTTGCATCTGCTCACACAAAGCATTGGCAACATCGACATCAAAACCTGCCAAACTGCCATCAGCGTTGGTATAGTTAAAAGGAGGGTAAGCGCCCTCAGTCGCGATACGAATAGTCTTACCAGTCGCGTCTGCCGCAGGTGCATCAGCGCTAGTATCAGCGGCTTCATTAGCAGGTTGACTACAAGCACTAAGCGCAATGGCCGCGGTGATGGTCATCGACGACCACAATAGGCGAGAGTTCGACATCATACGTTCCTCATTTTTTAATAAATTTTTGATAAAAATTTGTGTTGTTTTAACGTCTGACATCCTTGCCAGATATAAATACAATAACAAGTATTGACATTTTATAGACAACTCGATAATACCTCACTCAAATATCAAAAACAAACGTTTTGCATATTGACTGTCATTATCGAGTAATAAAGCATCAAATGAGGATAAAAAACATGCTCGATGTTCGTTTGACATCGCCACTATCTGACGTTGTTAGTTTGTCAATGTCAGATAGTGGTAAGGTGATTGATTGTCTGAGAAGTTAACACATAAGGTTAAAACATAGCGCGATAGATAATAGTTGACGGGTATTTTTAATAATTAATTTTGATTGTGCGATGCCATAAATTCTTTGACTCGCTCTGAGGTGGGATTATCAAATACCTGCTCAGGTGTGCCTATCTCTTCTATCACACCTTGATGTAAAAACACCACTTTGTTTGAGACTTCACGAGCAAAGCGCATTTCGTGAGTGACAATTAACATCGTACGTCCCTCCTCTGCTAAGTCTCGCATAACGGTCAGCACTTCATTGACCAGCTCAGGATCAAGCGCAGAAGTTGGCTCATCAAACAACAATACGCGTGGCTGCATAGCAAGTGCACGAGCGATAGCAACACGCTGACGCTGACCACCTGACAAGTTGGCAGGATAAGCGTCTTTTTTGTCAAGCAAACCAACTTTATCTAGCAGTTTCTCTGCATCACTGATGGCTTGCTCTTTTTTAATTTTTAATACTTGCGTTGGCCCTTCAATGATGTTTTGTAGAATTGTCTTGTGTGGCCACAAATTAAAGTTTTGAAAGACAAAACCCACACGGGCACGTAAGCTGTCGAGCTGCTTATTGTCTACCGCCTGCATCTCACCGGACTTGGTTGGCTTTAGCATGAGCTCTTCATTGCCAACACTGATATGTCCTTGCGTGGGCTTTTCAAGTAGATTAATACATCGTAGTAAAGTCGATTTACCAGAGCCAGAAGATCCTAAGATAGAGATGACATCGCCATCGTAGGCAGTCAACGATACACCTTTGAGCACAGCCAATGAGCCAAAGCTTTTATGAAGATCTTGTAACTCTAAGGCAATAGGGCGAGTCGAGTTTGCGGCAGTCTCAAGCATGGGTTAGCAGATTTCCAATAAAAATAAATAAAGGGAGAAGCGTCATAATAACTTAAAATGATACTAATAAGTTTTATAGGGCTATTGCGCCACATTGTCGCTTAAAACAGGACCAAAAGGCAAACTTTCTATCTGTTTTTTATGCTTGATACATCTTGTTTCTGTACCCATAAAAATAGCTCAGATAGCATTGGCATATCTGAGCTCACATATATTAGTAGCGTTTGTTATACAAAGGTAGTAATAGTCAGTTCAACTACTAGCTCAAGTAATAGACACTCTATAAGCTTATTACTCATGACTTGATAGGTTAAAATTAGTAGGTTGAGACATGTTCTTCTGATTCGCTACCATCTAGTATTTCAGATTCGTCAGCTACTTCAGACTCATCAGCCGTAGCAATGGCAACGTCATTGTTCATCATATCACTATCAGCGTCGCTAGGCATATCATCCGAGGCGTATGCTGTATCTTCACTGGTGGCCATGGCAGTGTCATCGTCTACATTGGTGACACCCTGCTCCACTTCTGCTTGAGCATCCATAGCTGTCTCATCTTCGTTCACTGGTGTCTCATTGTCCGCACAAGCGCCTAAGGCTAAAACAGATGCTGCTAACGAAGCAAACAACCACTTTTTGAGCATTGGTTTATGCATTGTTGTCTCTATTGTGTTGGTTTTTTTCATGGTCTTCATTTTAATTCTCCGCGGCTCTTTGGCACTGGTAGGATTCGAAATTTTCTAAACGCATTCAGTGATTATTGAGTTTAGTAAATGCTTGGTGATTTAGTACTCAACTATACTGATAACCGCTTGTCACTACCTTAGTAGTTACAGCACAGTTATGTTAAAAGTGCGTAACCACGTACGTATTAAGTTTTTTGTATTATTATTTTGAGTTAACACTCTTACAAATAGATAGTATTTTGAATTAACTCTTATGTTTATAAAAACTGATAAAGTCAGCATAAGTGACAAGAATTGCTGAGTAAAGGCAGTTACTGTTCACAAATTCATCTTTACTATCGACTGTAACTCCTCTATGTTAAATAGCATAACGCTGTGAGTCCGATAAAACGTAAACTCTGGCCAACGATACTCAATTATTAATGAAAAACTCTCATCCACAGACACAAGGAAAATCTTTTATGAGTCAATCAAATACCGCAGACGTCGCTACTTATATGCAACAAGTCGGCAAACAAGCACGTGCAGCGTCGCGTACGCTTGCCGCTGCTAATACTGGCGATAAAAACTCAGCATTGTTAGCGATTCATGATGTATTAGTTGATGCAAAACAAGATATTTTATCTGCTAACAAAATCGATATGGATAACGGTCAAAAAAACAACCTTGAAACAGCGCTTCTAGATCGCCTAGAGTTAAATGAAGATCGGTTTGAGGGCATGCTCCAAGGCCTAAAAGATGTCGCAGCACTACCTGATCCTATCGGTGAAGTCACAGACATGACCTATCGTCCATCTGGTATTCATCTAGGTAAAATGCGCGTGCCACTTGGCGTCGTTGGCATGATTTATGAGTCGCGTCCAAACGTTACTTTAGAAGCTGCTTCTTTAGCTCTAAAATCAGGCAACGCCATTATTCTACGCGGCGGCTCAGAAGCATTTGAATCCAATCAAGCAATCGCGAAATGTATTCATCAGGGCCTAAAAAAAGCTGGCCTCTCTGAGCATAGCGTGCAAGTATTACAAACCACAGATCGCGCCGCTGTTGGTGAACTTATTACCATGACTGAATATGTCGATGTCATTGTACCGCGTGGTGGCAAAGGTCTGATTGCCCGTATCAGTAATGATGCCAAAGTGCCTGTAATCAAACATCTAGATGGCAATTGCCACACCTTTATCGATAGCGATGCCGATCCAAAAATCGCCATCGATGTCAGCGTCAACGCTAAAACGCATCGCTATGGCACGTGCAATACTATGGAGACGTTATTGCTCGATGATACAGTTGCAGACGAGCTATTACCGCAGATTGCTGAAGCCATTATCCAAGCTGATGACGCCATGCAACTACGTCTCGATGACAAGGCGCAAGCTATCTTAAGTGATAATGCTAAGCTCGAAGGTCATCTATCGGCTGCAACTGATGAGGACTGGGATACTGAATATCTAGCGCCTATTTTAGCGATTAAAATCGTGTCAGGCATTGATGAAGCCATTGAACATATCAACACCCATGGCAGCCATCATACCGATGTCATCATTACTGATAACTATACTAAGTCGCAGCGCTTTATCCGTGAAGTGGACTCAGCCAGTGTCATGATCAATGCTTCTAGCCGTTTCGCAGATGGTTTTGAGTATGGCTTAGGCGCAGAGATTGGTATCTCAACCGACAAGATTCACGCGCGTGGCCCTGTAGGTCTTGAAGGCTTAACTTCACAGAAGTGGATTGTCTATGGACATGGCGAGACGCGCGCTTAACTTGTTGTCTCTTGTTAACTTATTACCCCTTAACCTACCATTTATGGCGTAACCTCAAGTATAATCCACAAAAAAACGTCAGCTTAATTGCTGGCGTTTTTTTATTAATGGTAAATGGGCCATAAAAAATCAGTTACTCAATAAAAAACCAAGATAAAAGTCAGGTTGCAACATAACGAAAAAAACCATATAGGAACGTGGCCTTATGCAAAGTGGCAAAATCAAGCACTATAACATCGATAAAGGCTATGGCTTTATCGATGTCGATGAGCAAAATGAAGATGTCTTCTTTCATGTCAGTAAAGTGAGGTTGTCACAACCAATCACTATAGGTCAACGAGTCTATTTTAATAGTGAACGTAACGATAAAAGTCAATTGAGAGCAACTAAGGTGACTGATGCTTCGTTGAGTATCGAGCAGAGTACGTCAAGATCAAAACATACGTCAGTACATTCAAACCAAAGTAATCAGAACGACGGCCGGAGACCAAGTAGCGTGAGTAGCCGTAACCGCCATCATACCTCTAGCAATCAACATCAGAGGCATGGCAATAAAAGCTGGAAATCAACTGCTCTTAGCGTACTTATTCTTATTGCCGTTATATTCTTTGGCTATACTGAATTAAAGCCTGCGTTACTCGGTGATGCTCCATCTAATACTACGTCAACCTCTTCTTATGTTGAGACAGATACAAGCGCTATCACAGGCGACCCTCAGGTAGACCAAACCATTGCGCTGATTCAACAAGGTGGGCCTTTTCCGTATCCGAATAAAGACGGTACTACCTTTTATAATCGTGAAGGCAGACTGCCTGCCGAGTCCCAAGGGTACTACCGCGAGTACACAGTACCCACGCCTGGGGTGTCTCATCGAGGAGCGCGGCGTATTGTCACTGGGGGCAACCCTCCTACCGTCTATTACTTGACCATCGACCATTACGACAGCTTTCGAAAGCTTAAGGTAAATTAATATGAGCCAAGCCATTTATTTTATTGATCAAAGCAGTGCAGCACTAAGTGACAGCATTCCTAAGCAGGCTGTTAGCATCCCAATCGGTAAAACGCTTGATAAAAACACCCTTTTGATCAGCTTAGCCAAAGCGTGCGATTTTCCCAGCTACTTTGCTCATAACTGGGATAGTGCGTGGGATTGTTTGACAGATAGTGAAGTTGCGTATCTAGAGCTTAATTTGGCTGAGGTAGAGAACATAAACACTGAGGACTTTAACGTTTTTAAAGGTATCGTTGAAGATGCCTATAAGGACTTCGGCAAGCCGCAACTTTGGGTGGTTGTGCCGACAAGAGACAAGGATTAGTCGCTAATTATCACAAAACCTAAATTTAAGATAAATATAATTTTGTCCCAAATTTAGGTTAATTTATATTTAGAAAAAGGATTGATCTATGGAAATTACTTTAAATGGCTATTACACCTTGATATTAGCCACTTTAGTACTATTGCTAGGGCGGTTTTTGGTTAAGAATATCAAGTTTTTAGAGAATTTTAATATTCCAGAACCAGTTGCAGGTGGTTTAGTAGCTGCAGTCGTTGTTTATATATTAAATATATTTTGGGGATTTAGCTTTAACTTTCACCAAGGATTGCAAACGGCAACCATGCTGATGTTCTTTGCCTCCATCGGTCTGAGTGCTGACTTTAGTAAGCTCAAAGCAGGTGGCACGCCATTATTAGTTTTCACCATTGTGGTGTCCGTTTTTATTATCTTGCAGGATATCGTTGGTGTCGCGATGGCGAGTGCTCTTGGACTTGACCCTTTACTTGGGTTGGTCACAGGTTCTATCGCGCTTACTGGTGGACATGGTACAGCAGGCGCATGGGGCATTACTTTAGAGGAGCAATATGGCGTAGTCGGTGCAACGACTCTAGGTATCGCTGTTGCAACTTATGGTCTAGTCGCAGGCGGCGTAGTCGGTGGGCCTGTAGCTCGTCGTTTGATCCAAAAGCTTGGTATAGAGCCAACTCCCTACAATCAAAGTCCAAGTGATATTGAAAAGGTAACAGGTGCGCAGTCACTATATAGTACCAAGCACGACGAAGACGACATTTTAAATGACAAAGAAATCTTTGAAAGACCTGACCACATTCGTCTTATTACTGCGTCCTCTACCATTGAAACTTTGGCACTGTTTGCCGGTGCACTGGCGTTTGCAGAAACCATGACATTGGTTGCAGCCGATACTTGGTTTGAGTTGCCTACCTTCGTTTGGGCGTTAGCAGGCGGTGTGATTATTCGCAACGTACTAACGATATTTTTTAACTTTGAGATGTTTGACCGTGCCATTGATGTATTAGGTAACGCCTCTTTGAGCCTGTTTTTGGCCATGGCATTGTTGTCACTAAAACTATGGCAGCTGACTGATTTGGCAGGACCTGTACTGATTATCTTAATCGTACAAACGGTGATTATGATTATCTATGTGTACCTAGTAACCTTTAAGGTAATGGGCAAAAACTACGATGCCGCTGTCTTGTCAGCAGGACATTGTGGTTTTGGTATGGGAGCAACGCCGACTGCGATTGCAAATATGCAGGCGGTCACCGATCGCTACCTGCCTTCGTATAAGGCGTTCTTAATTGTGCCAATGGTTGGTGCATTCTTTGTCGATATCGTCAACGCTACAGTATTGCAAATATTCGTTAATTTGCCGTTTATGTAGAAACAAGACTTTTTAGACCAGTCTTAGTAATAATTAAAGCCCCAACTACACTTCGGTTAGTTGGGGTTTTTGGTTAGCGTGTTTACTGATCACGTAGATTAAAGAACAAACCTTACGTTTTTGTTACGCAACTTCTAATGACACCAAAACCATTAGCCGTTATCAATGGTGTATAAAAATATTGAGGTAAATTATGTTAGTGTTTGCAGTAATCATTGTTGTATCAGGTGCCTTATCGTCGGGGCGCTTTGGGGGTTGTATGGGCGACTACCTAGCTGGCTTGAAGGCAACTTGCTGGCGGTCGCAGGCGGCGCACTAACGATATCAGTGGTCATCGAGCTATTACAACCAGCCGTGACTGATAGCGGAATTTGGATCACAGCGGCTTTCACTTTATTAGGCGCCATCGTATTTACAGGTATTGACTACTTGATTGATGAAAAACTCAACTCGGAAGGCGGTGGTGGACTATTGGCTGCTATCACACTTGACGGAGTGCCTGAAAATTTGGCGCTAGGCGTATCACTTTTAAGCGGCAACGTAATGCAAGTCGCTGCATTAGCAGGTTCTATCTTGTTGTCCAACCTTCCAGAAGCGGCCGGCGGTGCCAAAGAGATGCGTGAAAATGGCAAAAGTAACAAGAAAGTGCTCATGCTTTGGATCGGTGCTGCTGTTTTGTTATCGCTTGCTGCTATCTTAGGTAAGGTGCTGCTCAAAGGCGTTGATGAAGAGGTTATTAGTGCTATCGATTGTTTCGCTGCTGGGGCTGTTATTGCTTCTCTAGCGACTGAGGTGTTTCCAACTGCTTTTAAACGCGGCAACCACTGGGCGGGTATCAGTGCGAGTGTTGGCCTGATATTGGCGTTGGCCTTAAATCAGCTTGGTGGTTGATGTGTTTGGTATGGCTGATACGTTGGCTGCCTAATCTCCGTGTACTATAATTCTGAATACTATGACCAAACCATCAATGTTCCAAAGACTCGACTGAGAAGTTCACTATAAAAAGACAGATTGCTTATAACAAAGAAAAAACCGCCCAGCCTAAACTAAGCGGTTTTTTTATCCAATGCTTGATAAGCGCTGGCTTAAGTTAAGAGAACTGGCTTACTGGTTTTTTTCGTAAACTGGTAGCTCTTTACAGATAGCTTCTACTTTACCACGTACATCAGCCAAGACTTTTTCATCACCGCGGCTATCTAGTACGTCGCAGATCCAGCCAGCCAAATCGCTAGCTTGTGCTTCGTTAAAGCCACGTGTAGTAATCGCTGGCGTACCGATGCGGATACCAGATGTGACGAATGGAGATTTTGGATCATTTGGTACAGCGTTTTTATTCACAGTGATATGCGCATCGCCAAGCCATTTGTCCGCTTCTTTACCCGTCATTTCTTGCTTAACCAAGCTTATCAGCATTAGATGGTTTTCAGTACCACCAGAGATGATTTCATAACCACGATCTTGGATGACTTTAGCCATCGCTTGGGCGTTTTTGACAACTTGCTGCTGATAGGTTTTGAAATTATCTTCTAAGGCTTCTTTGAAGCAAACCGCTTTTGCAGCGATTACATGCATCAATGGACCACCTTGGTTGCCTGGGAATACCGCAGAATTGAGCTTTTTCGCCAGCTTCTCATCACGAGCCAAGATCATACCTGAACGCGGGCCACGTAAGGTTTTGTGCGTTGTCGTAGTGACTACATCAGCAAATGGTACTGGGCTTGGGTAAACACCACCAGCGATAAGACCCGCAACGTGTGCCATATCTACCAGTAAGTACGCACCTACTTCGTCAGCGATTTCACGGAAACGTTCCCAATCTACAACCTGTGAGTAGGCTGAAAAACCAGCAATAATCATTTTAGGCTTATGCTCTTTTGCCAAACGCTCAACTTCGTCATAATCGATAAGGCCAGTGCCCTCAACCAATCCGTATTGTACAGCATTATAGTTAAGGCCTGAGAAGTTGATATGCGCGCCATGCGTCAAGTGGCCACCCGCGTCTAGGCTCATGCCAAGTACTGTATCATTAGGCTCAAGAAGTGCTAAAAATACTGCTGAGTTCGCTTGGCTGCCTGAGTGCGGCTGTACGTTGACATACTCGGCACCGAACAATTCTTTTGCACGATCAATAGCCAACTGTTCAACGACATCAACGTGTTCACAACCACCGTAATAACGCTTGCCTGGATAACCTTCAGCATATTTATTGGTAAGGTCTGTACCTTGCGCTTCCATCACAGCTTGCGAGCAATAGTTTTCTGAAGCAATAAGCTCGATATGGTTTTCTTGACGTACACTTTCAGCTTCCATGGCTTTTGAAAGTTCTGGATCAAAATCCTTGATAGATATATCTTTAAACATATAAATGTCCTATATATTGACTATTGTTAGAAAGGAGTTGGTAGAGATAAGAAGCCTAGAGGCGGCATCTCGGTATCAGCAATAGTTTTGATGTGCTCCTGCATTCAGGATATCGCTATAACCAAGTGTAACATGAAAATTTACGTTATGAGCGCAAAAAAGCCCCACCTTCAGCTGGGCAAATCAAATGGTTTTATAACACAAATAAATAGCCAATAAAATAAGTGTTTTACCAGATTTTGGCATGCGCTAAAAACGACTAAATACTTTGTAGATAGTGATGTATATCTGAAAAGGCTGTCTTTAGCTTTGCTAGACCAAAACAACAACAAAAAACCTCATTGATAAATATTTCGAAACCATGTTAGCCATGACCCTCAAATCGTGTCATGATCATATCAATCATGATCGGTAAACTCTGGCATATTATCAATATTGAAAGGTAGTGCATCGTGCGCATGCTGGCGATAATGTGCCATATGTAGTCGATCTTTCGCGCAAAAGTCTGCAATCGCTGGTACAAAACGCGGATCATAAATACGGTGCAACGAATGTGTTTTGGTTGGAATAAAACCGCGTATTAACTTGTGCTCACCTTGAGTACCGGGATCAAAATATGTCAAACCTTGTTCAATGGCAAACTCAATACCTTGGTAATAACATAGCTCAAAATGCAAGCTGTCATACTCCCCAAGCGCGCCCCAATAACGACCATATAAAGTCGCGTTTTCGCTATGAGGTGTGTCGTATAAAAACAAGCTACTGGCGATAATTTCATCATTCTCATTATAAGCTTGCGCTAAAAATAAGTGCTTAGGCATCTCTTTTGCCAATGCCATAAAAAATGCTTCTTTTAAGTATGGCTGTTGTCCGCGAACTGCATAGGTCATTACATAGCAATGATAAAACGTCTTCCAATCCGCCTCAGTAATCTCATCTCCGCATTTACGAACGCAACGAATCCCTTGAGCAGTCACTTTTCTACGCTCAGCACGGATATTTTTACGTTTTTTGGCCGTTAATGTCATTAAAAACGCATCGAAGTCCGTAAAAGGCTGATGGTCTTGTGATAAGTCTATATTTTGCCATAGAAACTGACAACCTTGGCGCTCAAGGATAGGATTGTTTACAGTGAGAGCCTCTATGTCCGTATGAGTTATTTGTGCAGGATTATTCACATTATTAGCAGGCATTAGTGACGTTGCCAGCTTGGCCAATGTAGGGGTTACAAACAATCCATGCCAGCTTGATGCTCCTACTTGCTGGGCAATATCATCTACTCCTGCCATCGCCGTTTTTAAAATATCGGCATCAAGCGTTTCACCAGCTGCCAACCATAAACGCTGTCCCGTAATTGGGGTATAAGGAGAGCTTGTCACCAAACGCGGATAATAATCAAGGCCATAGCGCGCATAAGCCTGCGCCCATGCATGATCAAACACAAACTCACCGCGATGGTGGTCTTTTACAAATACTGGCATGACAGCGACCGCTTGGGAGATATCTACTGGTTCTGTGATGGTGTCATTTGTGGCCTCTTGAACCATACCCTCTGTACGATAGACCAAAACAAATATAGGCAGCCATCCTGCTCGCTCGCCAATCGCTTGTGTATCTATTAGTGCTTGCCAAAAAGCAAACGACATAAAAGGCGTATCAGGCAACTGCCAATCGACTTGACTCTGCCAGCTTGTATCCTTAAGTAGTGCATACTGTAAATTCATAACTCTCACATTGTTTTTTCTTTATGGTTTAGCGTATCAAACGTCAATTATTTTGCTGTCACAATTTGCAAAAGACACGGCCAAAGCAAACAACAAGACTCAAAATCTTTGTTATATCTGTTCAACAAGCATAAAAAAGTCATCTACAATGATGCAGATGTCTTCACTTGTTATATTATATGTTTATACTCATATTAGGGCGTGTTGAACGTTTGACCATGGTCCTGTTAGCCCTTTAACCAAAGGTTTTTACGCTATTGATCAGTTTTATAAATTATAATAAATGAGCTGCAACTAAATAACAGCAGCAAAAAAATGATAATTGCATGGAAAAGATGATATCAGTGTCGATGACTGGTAGAATAAAGCTGTTATTAGATTAATATAATTTAGATACATAGGATATGAGCAAGAACAGTACACTTAGTTCATTATATGAGATTGACATTGAGCGAATTTGTAGTGGATTAGCTATAATATGCGGTCAATCAGTTACTTTTGGATAACTGTCATTAGATAATTTAAATGAAAGTAAAAGGTAACTTTTTAAATATCGTTTTATCGAATATAAATGAACGTTAGTAACAGAAAATTTTTAAGCAGTCTCAAACTTTGGGACTGCATGATGTACTTGATATAGCCATATAGTTCGTTATCGCTTAGTATGATTTGACATTAATAATCATATTTGAGCCTTATTATTAACTACCGACTAAAGGATTACTTTACTAAAATGTCAAAAATTATTTATACAAAAACTGATGAAGCCCCAGCGCTGGCGACTCTGTCGTTCTTACCTATTGTTGAAGCCTTTACGCAGACGGCAGGGATTGTTGTTGAAACCAGTGATATCTCTGTTGCCGCCCGAGTGTTGGCTGAATTTCCTGAATACTTAAATGAAGAACAACGCGTTCCTGACAATCTAGCTGAGCTTGGTCGTCTAACGCAAGAACCTGACACCAATATCATCAAACTACCTAACATCAGTGCTTCTGTGCAACAGCTTAAAGCTGTGATTAAAGAGCTACAAAGCAAAGGTTACGCGATACCTGATTTTCCCGAAGATCCACAGACTGATGAAGAAAAAGAGCTGCGCAAGCGTTTTGGTAAAGCGCTGGGTAGTGCGGTAAACCCTGTATTACGTGAAGGCAACTCAGATCGCCGTGCACCAAAGGCCGTCAAAAACTATGCGCGCAAACATCCACACTCTATGGGTGAATGGAAGCAATGGTCAAGCACGCACGTATCACACATGCATGGCGGTGACTTTTATGATGGTGAGCAGTCTATAACATTGGATAAAGCTCGTACCGTCCGTATGGAGTTGTTGCTCGATGATGGCACCAAAAAGGTCTTAAAGCCTGAGATTGCGTTACAAGACAAAGAAGTTATCGATTTGATGGTTATGAGTAAAGACGCCCTGCTAGAATTTTATGAGCGTGAAATGGAAGACTGCCGCGAAGCAGGAATTTTGTTTTCATTGCATGTAAAAGCCACCATGATGAAGGTTTCACACCCTATCGTCTTTGGTCATGCAGTAAGAATTTACTATAAAGAAGCGTTCGAAAAACATGGTGCTTGTTTTGATGAGTTAGGTATTAACGTCAACAATGGCATGGCTGATTTATACGATAAAATCTCAGTATTACCAGCATCAAAGCGTGAAGAGATTGAGCAAGACTTACATGCTTGTCAAGAGCATCGCCCGCGTCTGGCTATGGTCGACTCTGCAAAAGGTATTACCAACTTCCATTCTCCAAGCGACATTATCGTAGATGCTTCTATGCCTGCTATGATTCGTAATGGCGGTAAAATG
The DNA here is from genome assembly GCF_001462175.1 of Psychrobacter sp. ENNN9_III. Lineage (NCBI taxonomy): Bacteria > Pseudomonadati > Pseudomonadota > Gammaproteobacteria > Moraxellales > Moraxellaceae > Psychrobacter > Psychrobacter sp. ENNN9_III. The sequence goes on along the minus strand of NZ_LNUO01000025.1, from coordinate 45,931 downwards.
TGGGGCGCTGATGGCAAATTATACGATTGTAAAGCCGTTATGCCTGAATCTACTTTTGCTCGTATTTATCAAGAAATGATTAATTTCTGCAAATGGCATGGCAACTTTGATCCAACTACGATGGGTACTGTGCCTAACGTCGGCCTTATGGCTCAAAAAGCTGAAGAGTATGGCTCGCATGATAAGACTTTTGAATCTAGCGATACCGGTATGGCGCGTATTGTCGATGTTGACACCGATGAAGTATTGCTCGAAAAAGACGTCAAAAAAGGTGACATTTGGCGCATGTGTCAAACCAAAGACTTACCGATTCAAGATTGGGTAAAACTTGCTGTACGCCGCGCCCGTGAATCAAATACGCCTGTTATCTTTTGGTTAGACCCATATCGTCCGCATGAAAATGAGCTAATCAAAAAGGTTAAAACCTACTTAAAAGATCATGACACTGATGGTCTCCACATTGAGATCATGTCACAAGTTCGTGCGATGCGTTATACCTTAGAGCGTGTGGCTCGCGGTCTTGATACCATTTCTGCGACTGGTAATATCTTGCGTGATTATCTCACGGACTTATTCCCTATCTTAGAATTGGGCACGAGCGCAAAAATGCTCTCAGTTGTACCTTTAATGAAAGGTGGCGGTTTGTTTGAAACTGGTGCAGGTGGTTCAGCACCTAAGCATGTCGAGCAGCTGGTAGAAGAAAACCATCTACGTTGGGATTCGTTGGGTGAGTTCTTAGCCTTGACTGAATCCTTGGAGCATTTGGCCAAAAACGATGACAATGCCAAAGCGCAAGTATTGGCAGATACGCTTGATAAAGCGACAGAAAAACTGTTATTGAATGACAAATCACCATCACGCAAAACAGGTGAGTTAGATAACCGTGGTAGTCATTTCTATCTAGCTATGTACTGGGCTGAAGAGCTTGCGGCACAAGAACAAGACAGCGAGCTAAAAGAGAAATTCTCTAAACTTGCTCAAAGTCTTGAGAGCCAAGAAGAAACTATCGTTAAAGAGTTTAATGAAGCTCAAGGTAAATCTGTAGATATCGATGGCTACTACTTTGCTGACGAAGAGCTGGCTAAGCAAGCAATGCGTCCAAGTAAAACGTTCAATGAGACTATAGCCTCACTATAGTTTTACTTGCATAACTGAGCTTTAAATCAAGGCACCCCAATGGTTGATTAACCATTGGGGTGTTTTTTTGGCTTAAAAGTTAGTAAAACAAAAGCTCAAGTTAGAGCCTCACAAGCAATGCAAACATAACGCTTGCTTTTTATGAGATTTCAAGCATCCATATGCTTGATGACTGCTTTGCCAAATTCAGAAGTACTAAGTAAAACGGCATCGGGCATTAAACGCTCAAAGTCATATGTCACAGTTTTGTTAGCGATTGCGCCTTTTATACCTTCGATAATAAGATCTGCTGCTTCAACCCAGCCCATATCACGTAACATCATCTCAGCAGACAGTATCAACGACCCTGGGTTTACTTTATTTTGACCAGCATACTTAGGGGCCGTACCATGGGTAGCCTCATAAACAGAGACAGCGCCGCCTTTATTCGCGCCTGGGGCGATACCAATACCACCAACTTCTGCAGCCAATGCATCAGAGATATAGTCCCCATTTAAGTTAAGTGTTGCAACCACTGAGTAGTCAGCTGGACGCATTAGTATCTGCTGTAAAAACGCATCAGCGATGACGTCTTTAATGATAATCTCGTTACCTGTTTTGGGGTTCTTCATCGTCATCCAAGGCCCACCGTCTAACAACTCAGCACCAAAACGCTCTGCAGCTAACTCATAGCCCCACTCTTTAAATGCACCTTCAGTAAACTTCATGATATTACCTTTGTGAACTAGAGTTACATTTGGCAAATCATTATCGATAGCATATTGGATGGCTTTGCGCACTAGGCGCTGTGTGCCTTCTTTTGATACGGGTTTGATACCGATGCCGCAGTTTTCAGGAAAACGTATTTTATCGACACCCATCTCATTTTGTAAAAAGTCGATAACCTTTTGCGCATCCTCGCTACCTGCTTTCCATTCGATACCAGCGTAGATGTCTTCTGAGTTTTCACGGAAAATGACCATATTGGTCAGTTCAGGATGTTGGACTGGGCTTGGTACACCTTCAAACCAACGTACTGGACGCTGACAAACATACAAGTCAAGCTCTTGACGTACTGCGACATTTAGTGAACGAAAGCCGCCACCAACGGGTGTGGTCAGCGGCCCTTTGATGCTAATGACATAGTCTTTTAATATCTCTAGTGTCTCGCTTGGTAGGTAATCGCCCTCATAAATTTTGGCAGCTTTTTCACCAAGGTAGGCTTCCATCCAGATGATTGATTTTTTACCATGATAAGCTTTGTCTACAGCAGCATTGACCACTTTTATCATGACAGGTGTGATATCTATACCGATACCATCACCTTCAACGAATGGAATAATAGGATTATTAGGAACATTTAACGATAAGTCAGCATTGACAGTCACTTTTTCACCGTCTCTTGGTACGATAACCTTTCTATAAGACATAAATAAAACTCCTTGATTATATGTTATGGTTCGCAAGCATACTTAGCGCTCTGCTATAGATATCTCAATGACCAGTACTACAAACACCTTTATTCCATCATGGTTTTATAATTGCAGTTATTTAGCATGATGTTTATTTAGTACACTATCTACTCAATAATGCTGTTGTTGTATCTTACAATGTTAGATGGTTAGTTACTTATTGGCTGAAATATTTATGAGCGATCACTGTTCATGGACAGTATGAGTAGATGCTAGTGCTTACTTTAACATCTATTGTCAGATGGTTTGGTTTCAAAATGTCAGACGATGATATGTGACTCAATTTCTCTTTTTTATGTTATCAAACCTTTTAACTTTTTCTTTTGTTTGGATGTATCTGCCCTATGTCGACATCAAGCCTTATTTTATTTAACAAACCTTACGGGGTACAAAGTCAGTTTCGTGACGATAGTAACAACGACCATACCACTTTATCTGAATTCTTCACTGATAAGTCTTTGAGAGTGGCTGGTCGCTTGGATGCAACGTCAGAAGGGTTACTTATTTTGACAAGTGATGGACGGATAAACAAAGCCATCACGCATCCACCAAAGGCCCCATCACGCATCCACCAAAGGCCAATAAAGGGCATAAACAAGGCAAGACTTACCTAGTACAGGTAGAGGGTATCCCAGCCCCTGAGCAACTACGTCAACTTGAAAAGGGTGTAGTTTTAAAAGACGGTAAGACGCTGCCTGCTAGCGTCAAATATCTAAACGAAGATGAGTTACCGATGCCTCTTTGGCCGCGTAACCCGCCCATACGTAAACGTAAAAGCGTACCAGACTCGTGGCTGATGCTAACCATCTACGAGGGAAAAAATCGGCAAGTACGTCGTATGACAGCACATGTTGGCTTGCCTTGCCTGCGCTTAATCAGATGGTCAGTTGCTGGGTTTGAATTGGGCGATTTGGGTGTTGGTGAGTTTGTACGTATTCACTTAAATAAAGAGCGTTGTCAGCAGTTGGGTATCATGAAGTAACTCAATAAAGATTAAAGCAAATTTGGTGATGATATTTGAAACGTTAGCGTCTCGAATTAGCAAGATTAACCTGCTAATATTCATTATTTGTTGTGTTTTAGCCATCTAGTTTGTCAATTTATTATTCTATTTGACTATTGATTGGCTTATTTATGTTAAGGACATATTATGGCCGCTTGTTATCGTTACCCTCTTTCTGCTCTAGCTATTAGTGTTGCAGCGCTACTTTTTCTTAATGCTTGCCAGCCGGTCACTGAAAGCCCAGAAAGCACAGCTCTCCAAAACGATGAGACGACGACCATAGAAGAGGTAATAGCGCCCTCAACCAATACACAGGCGTCTGAGGTAGATGAAGCGCTTGATTCGCATACAGACCATGATATGCCAAATACAGCGATAAGCGCTGATGATAGACAAGTAAGCGACGTGCTCAAAGATTACACCAAATCGATGACTAGAATGCACGATGAGATGATGATCGGTATGAATTACAATGATCCAGATACCGCTTTCGCTAAGGGTATGCTTGGGCATCATCGCGGTGCATTAGATATGGCAAAAACTCAGCTCAAATACGGCACCGATGAAACTATGCGTAAGCTTGCACAAGAAATTATCGACTCGCAGCAAATCGAGATTGATATCCTAAACAAGTGGCTTGCTAGTCATCCCGATGCTGCTAAACCAAAGCCTGATACTCAAGCCATGCAGCGTGCATACGCTGAAGGTATGGTTACTATGCATGATGAGATGACACTTGGCATCGCAGACCCAGTGCCTGATATGGCGTTCGCTCGCGGTATGCTGCCACACCATATAGGTGCAGTAGATATGGCGATGGTTCAGATGGAGTATGGTAAGGATACAGAGATGCGTAAGCTTGCACAGCAAATCATTGATACACAGCAGCGCGAGATTGAGCTTATGCAAGATTGGATTGCTCTACAAGAGATCGATAATAATGAGCTTAATCAATAGCCGTCGCCAGCACTACGACTAGACTTTTATATATTCTCATATAAACCCCGTGTTAAGAATAACCGCTTAGCAAGGGGTTTTTATAGTGCTACATGGTTGATAGTTATTATCTAAACGCTACGATATTGATAGGCTTGTTCTTGATGATATTGATAGGCTTATTTTTGATAACGCTTCATGCCATCAAGCCACGCTTGCCAAGCCAGAACGGCCTGCTGACTCGCATCGTCCTGCTCTTGGGAGCTCTCTGTTTTCGCCAAACGCAAATTTACCTTATGTGGAAACGCTTTTTCTACTGTATCTTGCGCTTGCATGGCTACGCTAGGCAATACGCTGACACATACTAACTCATCACGGCGGAATAAATAGCAAGTAATCTTGTGCTGAGCATTACTTAAGGCGGTTAGTTGTTTATTATCAGCCTTAATACCATCAATAGCGATAATAACGTCATGAGCCGATATCCCAGCTTTTGCTGCTACGCTACCGCGTTTTACTCGATTGACTTTAAGACCTGCTGGTGTCTCGGTGCAACGTATGCCCCAAGGTATCTTTTTATCAGCCGTCTCTTTGACATCTTCATGAATGGTAATACCGTTTTTCGTCAGTAAGCGCTCAAGGGGTAGCTCCTCCACCCCATTGACATAACGTTGCTCAAAGTCTTCCCAATCGGCTATCGGCATAAACTGACTGATCACTGTACCTATATCAGCACTACTGATACCAATACGCTTGTTGTCGTTTTGCTTTGCTTGCGTATAAAAGGCTTTTACCACATCGAATAGGCGATAGCGACCAGCGCTTTTTTGCTGTAGCGTCAAGTCTAAGCAAAGAGCGACCAATGCCCCTTTATTATAATAACTGATCCCTGCGTTGCCAGTGTTCTCATCGCTACGATAAAGCTTAATCCATGCATCAAAACTGGATTCTGCGACACTTTGATGAGTGCGACCATCGGTTTGGTAATATCTATTAATTTGTTCAGCCAACAGTTTTAGATAACTGGCTTTATCAATCACGCCTGAGGCTTGCAGCATAAAATCATCAATATAAGAGGTAAAGCCTTCAAACACCCAAAGTAGTGGCGTAAACGCTTCCTTACGCAGATCTACGTCTAGCATGACATCTGGACGTACAGTCTTGACCCACCACGAATGAAAGTACTCATGACTACATAGACCCAAGAAGCGCTGATAGTCGCTACTTGGTATCTTAGGCTCATCAATGCTTGGTAAATCGCGGCGCGGGGTGATCAGGCTGGTAGAGTTGATATGCTCAAGACCGCCATAATCTTGACCACTGGCATAAGTCATAAAGGTATAGTCGTCGAATGGCGCATCACCCAGCCAACTGACATACGCCTGACAAATCTGGGTCACATCTTGCTGCAAGCGTCCCATGTTGGCATTGTGTTTGCCAGAGATAAAAAATCGATGACTCAATGCTTGATGCATCTCGTCTTGAACGATAAAATTAAATGAGGTTTGGGCGGCAATCTCAAAAGGATGATCTATCAGCTCATAGTAACTGTCTGCTTGTAAACTATAGCTATGCTTACCATGACCGTCCTGCGAATCAACAGATAGATGCGTGGCCTCAAGACCGCATGCCAATGTGATATCACCATCATCATCAGTCGCCAGATTCTGCTCTGCCAAAAATGTGGCTGGTACGATAAGGCTTACTTGTACCGGTTTTTTCTCTTGCCCTTCTACAGCTAAGGCAAGCGACGTAAAGTTTCCGTACAAACGCTGCTGATCGACATAGGCAGTGCGCACTGATAAGTCGTAACAATAAACTTCATAATGGACGCTTAGTAGCTGCCCAGCTTCAACCTGTGGCAGTTGCCACGTATTTTTATCAATCTTTTGAGCGCGTTGTTTAAAAGAGCTGTCATCACTATGTTCTTTACCCTCTTCATTCTCTATTCGGTAATAAACTGCCGTAATGTTGCGAGCAAACTCACGCATCAAATAACTGCCTGGTATCCATGCGGGCAGCCATAAGCGCGGCGATGCCGTATCTGCCGTAAAGTTCAGAGTAACATCGACTAAATGCTCAAAAAAGCGGTCAAAATCGAGCTGATAACTGATATCAGCGGTAAGTTTTGGTGCAGGCTCGCGGCTTGATGAGCTGTCTTTGGATACGGATAGTGTTGTCATATTAAATACTTATTATAGTGTTTAACTTATGGTAGAAGCCTCAAGTCCAAAACGCAACCAATAAACAACGAGTAATATAGTCAATATTCTCTAAATAAATACAGAGTTACGGTGATAAGCTTTTTGATGCTTCTAATTGGCAAAACATATAGCAAGCAAGGCAGGTTTGTGTCAGTAACGCATTAATCTGACTATATCGACTCGCTTTTAAACTGCCTATAAATAACCTATATAATGAAATTTGAATTAATTTCACTAATATTGGCATTTTTTATGTTTTTTGCCTTGAAAGTTATTATTACCATCTCAATTAAAGATGCTAACTGCTAAAGTTACTTTTATAAATTGAAATAAACTGATGATAATTGACTAATGATTTGGCTTTTGGCTTACTGATTGGCTTTTTTAGGTTTATTACAACCGCATTTAATTTTTTACATAGATATATTTAGGATAATTTATGACTACTATCGCAAAAGACACTGCCGTCAAATTCAATTACACTTTAAAAGACGACGAAGGCAACATTCTTGACCAGTCACCAGAAGGTCAACCACTTGCTTATTTGCATGGCCATAGCAATATTATTCCAGGTCTTGAGCAGCAGCTAGAAGGTAAATCTGCTGGCGAGAAAGTCAATGCAGTCGTTGAGCCTGCTGATGGCTACGGCGAATACCAAGAGCAAGCAGTACAGCACGTGCCACGTGATAACTTCCAAGGCGTTGATGACATCCAACCTGGTATGCAGTTCCAGTCAGAAGCCGGTGGTCAAGTCATGTTAGTTACTGTTACTGAAGTAAACGACAACGAAGTGACTGTTGATGCCAACCATCCACTAGCTGGTAAGCGTCTGACTTTTGATGTAGAGATTCAAGAAGTACGTGCAGCCACAGAAGATGAATTAAACCACGGCCATGTACATGGCGCAGGTGGCGTTGAGCACTAATTTATCAAAAATTAGCTAAAGCGTTTAAAGATGAGTGACACGCGTTACTTATCTTTTAGACCAAAAAACCAGTAGCGATGTCTACTGGTTTTTTTGGTTTAAATGATAAGAGCAGTTGTCTTTAAACCTTATCGTAAAAAAGATGTTATGAATGTCTTGGTAATAGAACACCCTTCTTTCAAACGTAATAAAACCGCACAACGACAGGCGCTATGCGGTTTCTATCACCAACCATCCTTGTTTACGTTATGCTACACCCAATCCCAAGACATAGTATAACTATTAGGCATCCAGCCTTATCATCCGTAATGAGCAATCCATCCCTGAAACAATTTATAAACAACCTACAAATACCAATCCCTAGTATCAAACATAGTATCGTCAAACTGTGCAGTGGGTCTATAATCGCAGATTGCCCTTCGCTTAGTAAGAGGTTGAAACGACATTATCTGTAAGCATATGCTTACAGATAATGTCATATGCTTACAGATAATGTCCGAAGTATTTAGGGCTCTATCGTTGCTTGCAACTTTTCTTTAGGACTAAGTGTCGCTTTCGAATCCGCACTGAGCATCAAGTAGGCAGCCTCGCTGATAAAAGCTTCATCCTCCGGTAGCTGCGGACGTTCATCAGCCTTCATCTTGCTGCGCTCTTCAAATTTTGCATCCATGGCTGCTTGGTAGGTATCCCAATTGGCATACGGGCTCTTACCAGTCGCTATTAGACGTTTGTTTTCAGCTTGCAATGAGCGCTGCTCAATCAACTCCATCTTCGCTCGGCGACTATTTATATCCAAATCAATGGGCTTTTTTTCATCATCCATATCGCGTATGTCATTTAGAGTAGATAGATAAACAAACTGCGGATTTTGCTGTTGACGTATTTTAGATTGCTGGTTCAAGGTGGCAAGAGTGTCTGAAGAAAACTTACCTTCAGGCTTATATGCCGCTGTTTTAATAGTATCCCATGGTAGCGCTTTTTTCTGTGCGCGCTCACCAAAGGTAGCGTCATCATAAATATTGACCAGCTCTACATCAGGTACAACCCCTTTATTCTGTGTACTACCCCCTGTGATGCGATAAAACTTACGCTGAGTTAATGTTGCAGAACCCAGCGCTAGATTATCCAACTGAATTTGTGCAGAGCCTTTACCAGTTGTAGTACTACCAACCACTAGACCTCGGCCATAGTCTTGTATCGCTGCCGCGAAAATCTCACTAGCAGACGCTGAGGATAAGTTTGTGAGTACCACTACCTTGCCATCATATAGCTGTTTACCACCATCATCATCGCGATATACTTGGACATTGCCACGGTTATCGCGTATTTGTACTAATGGTCCACTTTTAATAAATAACCCTAGCATCTTTGCTACTTCATCCAAAGAGCCACCTGGATTGTTACGCAGATCCACCACCAGACCATCGATATTTTCTTTATTTAGGGCTTTGATTGCCTTTTCAGTATCAACACTGACGCTACGATAATCCTCGCCATTGCGACGCGCACGATAGTTCAAATAAAAGCTTGGTATCTCGAGCACACCAATGCGCTTTGGTGTCTCATCAATGTTGGGACGTTGTACCTCTACGACGCGATGAGTGACTCCTGACTCTTCTTGCTCAATAATGTCGCGTACGACAGTAATAGTACGGGCGCTCGCTTCTGGCGTATTAGGCTGACGCACTTTTAGAGTCACTGAAGTGCCACGCTTACCGCGAATCAGACCGACAATCTCGCGCGTTGACCAGCCGACCACATCAGTCATGGTTTTGCCATCTTCAGCGATGCCGATGATGAGATCGTTGGGTTTGATTTGACCAGTTTTGGCCGCAGGTCCACCATCGACTAAAGTGACGATACGTGTATAGTCTGGGTTTTTTCGATCTGGACGAATAGAGACCCCAATACCTTCTAACTGTAAGCTTGACTGAATCTGTAGCTCCGTCGCCTGAATAGGAGCATAATAATTACTATGTGGATCATAAGTGAGCATGGCAGTATTTAGTACTGTCTCCATTATCTCATCGTCTTTTAAACGTGACATCTGCCCTTGTTGACGTGATAAACGGTTTAATAAAATCTCACTTGGCGTACGCTGATCATCACGTACTAAATCTTGACCACGAGTGATATCAGGGTTGTCTAAAAATATCTGCTCTTTGCCTTTTTCACTCTCTTTACCCAAAGAGATACTTATTAACTGAAATTTTAACTGACGCGCCCAATAGTCACGCTGGGCTTTTTTGGTCTTAAAATGTCCAAGTTTTTCGCGGTCGAGAATAATAGTCTCATCGCTTGTCAAATCAAGATCCGTTTTTAGCATTCTTGTGGCCATATCGAAGTACTCATTTGAGCGTTTGCGATAGCGCTCAAAAATATCGACACCAGCAGATAGATCGCCACGTTTGAGACGATTGCCAAACTCGCTTGCATATTTCTTTTTGAATTCATCAACATCAGATTGTAAAAACAACGTATGGTTTGGATCAAGACTGTCTATATACATAGACAAAATTTCACTGCCCATTTCACTATCAAGTGGTTGGTTTAAATAATGACTGCGGTCTAACAGTGCCGCGACTTGCCTGGTTGTAATTTTTTGCTCAGGAGTTTGGACGAAACCTTCAGTGCCGGTATCTGCTACTGCTGTACCATAGCTTTGTGTCAAAATAAGCCCAGCCACGCCAACTGACGCCACGCTGAGTAACCACTGTGCTGGTTGTTTTTTCATCATATGTACCTAGTTGTTTTAAGTGATAAAATACCTAAAATGGGACTTAAATTGTCTTATCAATGTATCTTAAATGAGTTTGTTAATAGAAAATACGTTTCATTCGATATTAGCATGGTCATTAGTTTACAACTGTCTCAAACTGTATAAACAATCTTACACGCTACGTCTGTACATACCAAACTTTCTATCGTCTTTATTGTACGTGCTATCATGTTTGTGTTAGTTATTTAACCGATGCCAGTTATGCATTTATGTTGTGGTCATAACTTTATACTTAAACGGTAACTACGATAAATGTGCTATTACCTATGCCGTTTGCCGAATTATCTGCCGGATCAAAATAGGTCTTACGATCGATAACGGGGATGATATCTTAATAGAAGAAGACAGTTTTCAATCATATTATCCCGATGATGTCGTGATTAAACTAACCATAAAATCAGTAATCAATCACTAATCGAAATTAACAATATAAGTGCATAGCACTCTAAGGATTTTGCCATGTATGGTGTCTTAATGATCGATATCGATAGCACCACATTGACAAACGAAGATGTCAGTTTGCTCAAACAAGCTCAAGTTGGGGGCGTAATTTTGTTTGCTCGTAATGTCGTAGATGCCGCGCAAGTACGCGCGCTATGTGACGATATTCGCTATCATAACCCTGATATTCTCATTGGCGTCGATCAAGAAGGGGGGCGCGTTGCACGATTACGTAATGGGTTTACACCGCTACCTGCTATGGGTAAGCTTGGCGAGTTATTTGATCATGATCCTACGCAAGCTTTAAGCTGCGCCTATGATTGTGGTTATTTGATGGCCGCTGAGGTGTTAGCAGTGGGTATCGATCTTAGTTTTGCGCCAGTACTTGATAGAGATGGAGTTAGTCAAGTAATCGGTGATCGTAGTTTTCATAAAGATCCCCAAGTAATCGTCGCTTTAGCCACGCAGTTTATGCGAGGTATGAGAGCCGCCGGTATGGCAACCACAGGCAAGCACTTCCCCGGTCATGGCGCTATCGCTCCTGATTCTCATGTAGCAGAAGCTATTGATGATCGTAGCCTTGATGAAATACTAGCAAGTGATATGCAGCCTTTTGCTCAGACACTACCGTGGCTTGATGCCCTGATGCCAGCACATGTGATATTTTCGCAAGTAGATGATAAGCCTGCAGGCTTCTCTAAAGTTTGGTTACAAGACATCATCCGCGACAAGCTCAAATTTGACGGTGTTTTATTTTCTGATGATCTATGTATGGCAGGTGCGCAAGCGGCTGGCGACATTAGTGATCGTGTACGTGCAGCCATTAAGGCAGGTTGTGATATTGCTCTAGTGTGCAACGATCGTATTGCCGCCCATGAAGCAGCCAAAACTGCACAAGAACTGCCGTATCCTAATCAAAGCCGCATTAAAACCATGCGCGGCCAAGTGCCATCATGGCAAGGAGATATCGAATCTACTTGTAAACAGTTTGAATATTGGCAACAAGCCAAGGACAGTGTCCTAAAAACGTTCTTTAATGCTCAATCTAATGTATCGCTATCTCAAAGTGAGCATAAAGTACTAGACCCAACTGACTACAGATAGTTTTAATAAGTAAATAGTTTTTATCTTTAATAACGATATTTTGTACAATAAAAAACCGCCCCTTTAAAAGGCGCGGTTTTTTACATTAATGACCAAATTCAATTTTTATTGTGGATCTAATGCTGTACCTTGAGTAGGATCATCACTATCTGGTAATACATCATCGTTGTTGTTATCTAACGGGTTCAAATCTGGGTCTGGCATAGTAGCGTCTACACCGTTGTCATCACCATCCACCGTCATATCATCATTGTTGCTATCCAAAGGATTTAGATCTGGGTCAATAGAGTCGTTGGTAATTGCACCGCTCGCACCAGTATTATTTATTGTCGCTTCGTCATTGACAGAAAACTCGATACGGCGATTGCGGAAACGTCCTTGCTCGGTTGAATTATCAGCGATAGGATCACTCTCACCCATCCCTTTAGTTGTAAGCTTACTAGCGTCAACACCTTTAGAGACAAGATACTCTTTTACCGACTCAGCACGATCACGAGACAACTCCATATTATATGCATCTGACGCTAGGTTGTCTGTATGACCAATAATCACTAATTCGATGTTAGGTACTTCTTGAATAATATTAGCAGCACGGTCAAGGAAAGGTTTATTCACCTCTGGAATAACTGCTTTATCAAGCTCAAAGTTAATCACCTGAATACTTAAAGCACGAGCAACATCACGAGGATCTGGGTTTTCACCAAGATTGTCGACAGCAGCCTCTGCTGCAACTAAACTATTATCAATTTCACTTTGCAAGTCTAGTGGGCCTTCTGCTCTTATAGTCATTGCTGGAGCAGCTGCTTGTAAATCAGAGACAAGCTTATCAAGTACATCTGCATCAGCAGAGTTGACCACGATCTCATCGCCTTTGATAATCATACTGGCGTTTGGCACACTTTTGATAATTGGCAAAATAGAAGCCAATTGTGCTGCAGCTGGCATATCCGTTGCAAAGTTATCATCTACATCTGCACGGCACTTATCAGCCTCATTACCAAAGGTGCTACTCATAGCATTCATAACGGTCGTCTGCAATGTCTCATCACCAACATTCATACGGCAAGCATATAAGGTATTTGCCTCACCAGTAGCAATACGGATAGAGGCAGGTTCCGCACTAGCGGCTACTGCTGCTACCGCTTGACTATCATCTTCAGCTTGCTCTTCAGTAACGACTGGAGTTGCGACAGGTTCGGGGTTATCTTGACAGCCTCTTAATAATGCCCAAGCTAATGCACCTAAGATAATCAGACCTATAATAGGTAGCAAGGCTTTCATGAAACTGCCCGATTCTTCTTCTTTATGCTGTAGTGGCGCCATACTAGTAGTATCAGAAATACGTGTACCAGCGGCCCCAGCGCTAGCACCAATCATGCCAGCGGGAACTACCGCACTGGCCCAAGCGGGAATATGATGCTGATAATCAGCAGAATTGTCATTCAAGAACTGAGGTACAGGCGTCGTACCTGCTAAATTTTTGATTTCATGATAAGCAAGTGGTGCTGCCATAGCGACCAAACCACGTGCTGCTGTTGCATCGACGTTATGAGCGCCAGCAAGCTCACGAGAAATACTGTCACGATGCGAGCCATCAGTCCACACCCGATCATAAAAACTTTGATCATCGCGGGCTATATTTTCATTAGCAAAACGACCAAAAGTGTCTTTGTCTGCTAAACGCGCAGCAAAAATGGCATAAAACTGTTCTAGTAAACTCTTTTTAGCTGGAGACTGATCATCTCCTAGTACCGCTGGGCTAACTGTACGTGTCAAATGACCAATAATATCCATAATATACTCCCTCCAATCACTATTATTTTGTATATGATTAGTTCAAACAAAATGCAAAAACTAACTTTTATAAGTTTTCATATAAATGAATAATCTAAATAAAAAATATTAAACGCTTTATATGTCAATCAATTTTGATAATTTATTAACTACATTTAATTATTCATTTATAGAACTTAACTATCAAGTATTATATGGGCAATGTACAAGTCAACTCTACAAACGCGCTGTTGTGTAAATGATACATTAGGTAATTTTTGAGTTGTGGCGCGTAACCGTATCGCTATTACCGTACAGTTTATTAACACAAAGATAAAAATAGTATTAAAAACAGAAGTTATCGATCATATGACTTCTTGAGTTAATCCGTAAAATATACCTTAGTCGTCTGTTACAAACTTATTTGTCTCGAATGAGTTCCTTATCAACTGGCCTCTCATTACGTAGCTTTTCAGCGACGATAGTAGTATTGGCCAAATCATCAACCTCTGCTGTTGACATAGAACCGCCTGAAGTAGTAAACGAGCGATCATTGTTAGGCTGGCTGTTAATGTCCTTATTAGCATTGCTATTGTAGGGTATTGCTTCTATTGTATTATTGGTAACGTCACTTGATTGCTGAGCATTCTGATTAAAACTCATATCGTTATTTTGAAGGTCATTATTTTTAGGATAGGTATCGTCATAAGTATTGTTTAGGGGCATATTTTCATTGACAAACTGATTGTCACGATTATTCATCATGCTTATATCATTGTCGTTATTGACGATTATTTCGTCGCTATTCGCTAACGATAAGGGCGCAGCACTAGTGATCGTTGCTGTCGGTATTATGGTCCGTATATCAGTCAGCAAGCGCTGGAGCAATATGCCATCAGGCGCCTCTAAGTTAAGCTCAGCATTTTGTAGTTGTAATCGTGCAAAAGGAACTGAACGCAGTAGCGTAAATACACGAGGAAGCGCTTCTATATCGATATTAGATAAACGTTTAGCAACGCCTGGTTTTACTTCCAGCTCACAAGTACTTGCTTGCTCTCCAAAGCTGACATTCAATGCTTGCTTAAGCGCCTTTTGTAACGCTGTATCCCCCACAGTCGCTGTACAGTTATATACATCCCCACTGTCATCTATCACGATCAATAGCTCTACGGGTAACAACGTCTCTACGGCCGGCTCACTTATTGGCTCAACCGCGACAGGTGAAGTAACAACTGGCTCTACAGGTGCAGATGCAGGTGTTAGGTAATTAGGCTTAATAACTAATATCCATGCTAGCCCGATGGCGGTTAGTGCACCAATGAATAGCAAGACCTTTACTATCAGATTATTCCTTGGGTTACGAGTACGGCCTTTTAAACGACTCTCAGAAGTCTCTGAGTCACGATAGTCCGATGGATTAGCATAAATAGTATCTGTCGTATCGACTAAAAGGGGTTGTTTATCTAAGTTTATAGCGTCGTTGTCTGTGTCTTTTGGCACTATGACTTTCTCTGCCCATACTGGCAAATAAGATCTTACCGACAGTTGCTGTGTCTGTAAAAAAGCAGGTAAAAACTGCCCATTAGCTAAAATATTTAACTCTTGATAGATCAGCGATGCAGCATTGATTAATAGCTTTTGGGTGGTCTGTGTATCAACATGATGGCTTGTCGCCAATTCATCAATTAACCATTGACGCAGGCTTGCCTTTTGCCATAGCTGCTCAAACATCGTGATGCTTGAGATCTCAGGGCTCAAAGTTGCTGGTACTGATATGTTTTGATCAGCATGTAACAACTGCGTATATACATCAGGCTGAGCTAAACGTGCAATAAAAATGGCATAAAACTGTTCAAGTAAACTAACATGCGCCACGTTATTATTATTACCTAACACCGCTGTCGTTACCGTTTGGTCAAGCTGATCAATGATAGTCATAAATATTGCCTTTGAAGCGAGATAATATATAGGGGATTCACGTCAAAACCGATGTAATACAACTGAGATGAAATGGCCGTATTCTTAGTCATAGTAGCGCGCAGAAAATACTTATCTTGTTTGTATGGGATTATTAAGGTAACGATTTTATTTTGAACTGACTATAGTTAATTTGCTATAAAAACGATACAGCAAGACTGGTATAAATTTTTTACAGGCTCTGTCAGCGTAGACACAGCAATCAAGAAAAATTTATATCAGTTGTGCATCACGTTACAACGTATCGGTCTGATTCGGTATCGCCTATACATCCACATTCTCTTGTATATAATGATGCTGCCAATGCTACGAATGTCACAAACCCATCTACTAATATTTGACCCGAGGCTTTTATGAGTCAATCTGACGTAACTAAAACCTCTGCCAATCTTAAGCTTGCACAACCATTGACTCCGCCCAAGCGTAAGACGTTGCTGCGTTTGTTAAGATATTTAAAACCCTACTGGTGGGCGCTTCTTTTAACAGTGTTAGGCTTTGCTATCAATGCGGCAACAGAGATATGGATTGCCAAACTATTACAGTATATTACTGATGCTATTAATCAAAACGATCAAGCAAAGCAAAATTGGTTTCCTGCTTTAATTATTGCGTTGTTTTTTGTACGCGGTGTTGGCAGCTTTTTAGGTAACTATTATTCTGCGTTAGTCTCAAGAAATCTGGTTTATGAGCTACGGGTACAAGTGTTTAATAAGTTATTACGCTTGCCAAGCTCTTTTTATCTGGCCAATCCTGCAGGAACCATCTCTTCCAAACTAATATTTGATGTCGAACAAGTAACGGCGGCTAGTACCGACTCTATGAAGACTGTGTTGCGCGATGGCCTGACAGTCGTCGCTTTGATTGGTTTTTTGCTTTATAGCAATTGGCGCTTGACGTTGATTTTATTTTTGGTATTGCCACCGATCTTATGGTTGATTCGCTTTGCCTCTAAGCGTTACCTAAAGCTGTCCAAAGGTATCCAAGAAACCATGGGTGATGTGAGTCACATTACTAATGAGGTAATTGGCGGCTACCAAGTAGTGAAAAACTATGGCGGGCAAGCTTACGAGGCTCAACGCTTTAACGTCACATCAAAAAAGAATCTGCGTCAAGGCATGAAAGTGGTCGTCACTAATAGCATCAACACTCCAGCGGTGCAGCTATTGATGGCAATGGCGATGTCTGTGGTAGTCTGGCTTGCTCTACGTCCATCGGTGATTGACAATATCTCAGCAGGCGAGTTTATATCTTACATTGCAGCAGCAGGTCTTCTGAGTAAACCTGTACGCTCATTGACCGATGTCAACCAAAAACTGCAAAAAGGTATCGCTGCAGGCGAGTCTATATTTGCATTGCTTGATGAGCCTGAAGAGCGCGATACGGGTACGCTTAGTCCGTCATTATCAGGTGAGATTCAATTGGATAACGTTAGCCTAATCTATCCTGACTCAACCGTGGCGTTACAGGACTTTAGCTTAGATGTACGGGCAGGTGAGACTGTCGCATTGGTTGGTCGTAGCGGTGCTGGCAAGTCATCCTTGGTTAATTTACTAACGCGCACCTTAGCCACAACTTCAGGGCAGATTACGATGGACGGCATGCCTATTGAAGACATTACTTTGGAGAGTCTGCGTGCGCAAATTGCCATGGTCAACCAACAGGTAGTACTATTTAATACCACCGTTTTTAATAATATTGCTTATGGCAGTTTGGCGGCTAAGTCACAGGCTGAGGTTGAAGCTGCGGCTAAAGATGCCTTTGCTCATGACTTTATTATGAAAATGCCGCAAGGTTATCAAAGTCAGATTGGAGCAGAAGGCTTGCAGCTGTCTGGTGGTCAACGCCAACGCCTATCGATAGCACGCGCCTTATTAAAAGACGCCCCAATCCTAATATTAGACGAGGCGACCAGTGCGCTTGATAATGAATCAGAGTATTTTATCCAGCAAGCGCTCGACAATGTCATGAAAGATCGTACTACTTTAGTCATTGCGCATCGTCTCACAACGATTGAGTCAGCAGATCGTATTGCAGTGTTGGACGGCGGACGAATCGTTGAAATTGGTACCCATAATGAGCTTATGCAAAAGCAAGGTCATTATGCGCAAATGTATGATCGAGATTTTGAATAACAAACAATCTGGGTTACAAATTACGGGCAAAACTGGATGGATGCTAAATAATGAGTATTGAGACGACAATTACTCGTGCTTGGCAGCGAAAAGCAGCTTGGCTTTGGTTACTATTGCCGCTTAGTTGGCTATATGGCTTGCTTGTTTGGTTGCGTCGTCAGGCTTATAAACTGGGAGTATTGACAAGTTTTCGTGCCCTTGTACCAGTTATGGTCATCGGTAATGTTACGGTTGGCGGTAGTGGCAAAACGCCTTTAATTATCACTTTGGTCAGTTATTTGCAAAAACAAGGCATAAAGGTTGGTGTGATTAGCCGTGGTTATGGCGGCGATACATCCCAAATGCCAGCGTTAGTAACCAAAGAGAGTTTGCCAAGTACAGTAGGCGATGAGCCGTGTTTGATTGTCAACACCACTGCTGCGCCAATGGCCGTATGCCCAAACCGCAAGCAGGCAATTACGACTTTGCTAAACGCGCATCCTGACTTACAATTAATTATCGCTGACGATGGTTTACAGCATTATGCGTTGCAACGTGATATCGAATGGATAGTAGTAGATGTTGCACGTGGATTTGGCAATGAGCAGCTATTACCGACAGGGTTTTTACGTGAACCGATAGCGCGATTAAAGAATGCCACTGTCATTTATCATGAAAAACCAGTTGCCCTACCATCTTTTAGCCATAAAGTCTTTAATAACGAAACCTTCAGTAACAAGACTAGTAACGAGATTTCGGCCCAGCGTTTAACCATGCAGTTGCAGCCGGATGAACTGTATCCTTTGTTGTCTGATGATGAATTAGTCGAGTTGAACGTTTCAAACATAACCATACCTTTGTCAGCTAAGGTAGTGCCGTTACAAGGTGACAAGGTACATGCAATTAGTGGTATCGGCTATCCTCAGCGCTTCTTCGCCACCCTGAGCACGCTTGGTTTTGATGTCATAGGACATCCTTATCCAGATCATCATAACTTTAGTCTGAGCGAACTACTACAGTACACCGAGCATCCTATGATTGTGACGACTAAGGACGCTGTAAAAATTCGAACAGTGCTATTAACAGAGCTTAGTAAAATAAATGCTATAAAATCGAATGAATCCATTGGTAGTCACAGTGGTAATGATATTAGCGTTTTGGTAAACAGGCTATGGGTATTGCCTGTGACTGCCCAATTATCTGATACTTGCTATCAGACATTGCAGCAGCAATTGAACGCGCATGACATCAACATGGCTACGTCAAGTCACAGTTAAGATTGTCGATGCATGTAGTTGTTTTTATATCTAAGCGTTCGTCTAAATTACCCGCTTATTTGTATATTACCTATTTAAATTTATGAACTATTTGTTATAGGAATTATGTATGTCATCTGCTTTAGCACCCACCAAAACTCATATCGTTATTCCTGCGCGCTTTAAGAGTACACGTCTACCAGGCAAGCCTTTGTTAGATATTCATAGTAAGCCTATGATACTTTGGGTCGCTGAAAAGGCTCAAGCCGCACATTTTGCCGATGATATGTGCATTGCGACTGATGATGAACGTATCGCTAAGGTTTGTTTGGATGCAGGATATGAGGTGGTTATGACAAGTGTTGACCACATATCAGGCACAGATCGTTTGGCTGAAGTTGCGACGATCAAAGGCTGGGCTGAGCACGACATTATCATTAATATGCAAGGAGATGAGCCATTAGTGCCGCCGTCGTTGCTACAGCAAGTCAAAGACTTGTTGGTACAAGATGATGACAGCGTTATGGCGACTTTATACGAGCCTATTGAAGATTATCAGACGTTCATAAGACCGTCGGTGGTCAAGGTTGTGAGTGCAATCGTTGGTGACACTCAGCGCGCGCTGTACTTTAGCCGTGCACCGATTCCTTGTGATCGTGATGTGGCGTTGACAATGGCTGCCGGTAGTTTAGATATAGCAGAGCTACCCGCCCCAAAAGAGGCTTACCGTCATTTGGGATTGTATGCTTATCGGGTAAGTTTGTTACAACAATTTGTCCATTGGTCTCAAACACCGCTTGAAACGCTTGAGAGCTTAGAGCAATTACGCATTTTAGAAAACGGTGGCAACATAGCTATTGCGGCTGCAAAAGTTCAGCTACCTGCTGGCGTGGACACGCAAGAAGATTTGGATCGTTTAAATGCAATGAGTGTCAATAAGTTTATAAGCAATACATAATAAATAGCCTAAGCGTTTACTTAGCAATTGATATTTGAAAGAAACTATAAGATAAGATAAGTACCAAGCTTAGTAAATTTTAAACGAAATAGTAGGCAACAAGCGTGAATCATATGACAGACAGTATTTATTTTGCGCCACTATTACCATGGCAGCAAGCATTGTGGACGCAGCTTACAAGTCGTGTACTATCACCGCCCCATAATTTGCCGCATGCATTACTTGCCGCTGGTATGCAAGGAATGGGTAAGCGTGCTTTTGTTTGGCGACTGATAGCTTGGCTATTGTGTCAAGAGCGTCAGCAGCATCCGCTTGGAGCTTGTGGTCATTGTCAAAGCTGTCAATGGCTTAGATCTGGTACGCATCCAAGCTTACAAGTATTGCCTATTACCAGTATGCCTATTAGCACTGAAAGTCAGGAAAATAACCAAGCTGTCAGTAATAATAAAAAAACGAAGACCAATACCAAGTCGGTAAAAGCAACCAGTAGTGCTGCGTTGACAGTAAAGGTAGATGATATTCGCGCATTGCAGCCTTTTATCTACCAGGGCGGACAGGGGATGCGCATTTGCGTATTAGATCATGCTGAAAAAATGACTATCGCAGCGGCCAACGCCCTTTTAAAAACGTTAGAAGAGCCACAAGCACAAGTTCATCTTTTTTTAATCAGTGACATGCCAGCAAAACTACTGCCAACGATTAAAAGTCGTGTACAGCAGTTACCATTGCAGGGAGTAGAACCAACTATTGCAAATGACTATGTGGCTCAAGAGCTTGGCAATACGATTAATCGTGAAGTGGTAAGTCCGATACAAATTACCCAGTTGTTACAGTTAGCAAACGGTGCACCACTTGCAGCAATAGAGCTGGCAAAAGCTACCTGGTATAGCAAACGCGCTCTATGGTTGACGACATGGCAAGCCTTACGTAGTGGTAAGCGTAGCAGTGTAGCGGCTAGTGACTATTGGCAAGCTGAGATTGATCTACCAGAGTTTCTCAAGCTGACTGAGCTTATGCTGATTGATATTCGGCGCGTTTGTTTAGGTCTTGATAGTAACCAAAAAGATATTGCTCTATCAGCCGCTTTAGAAAAATATCAGCCTACAGACAACGCATTAGAAACATTGCTAAGCCAGTTGCAGCAAACAAAAACAGCCCTTCAACAAAATGTGCAAGAAAAATTTGCCTATGATAAGCTGATGCAAGACTTGGTTTATCTATAGAATCTATCTGAGCATATAGACTCTATATAGTAAAACTAAAGTGACAATCAAGCGATATCTAACCGTATATCAAAATTAAGGATGTTATTATGGCAATGCCAGGACGTGGCGGTATTATTACCTGTCATATTGAAGATGTCGAAAAACTATATGCCAGCTATTTATCTTTTGTAGATAATGGTGCCCTGTTTGTACCCACCAATCGTGTCCAGGAGTTGGGTGATGAAGTCTTCATTGCGATTACCTTACCCAATTCTAGCGAACGCTTACCGATGAATGGCAAAGTGGTTTGGATCAATCATAAAGCACAGGCCAACCGTCCTGCAGGGTTTGCCGTCCAAATCGGTACGGATGTTGCGGGACAAAAAATAAAACATGAAGTTGAACGAAATAAAACTGAAGTTGAACGCTTACTAGTAGGCAAGATTGATAGCCAGCAAGCGACTTATACTATGTAAGATAGACTATAGTGTAAGACAGACCATAGTAGGTCACATTATATAAGTAAACGTCTTGTCAGTTATTGACTGTGACATTACGAAGGTCTAATAACGTGATGGAACGTACATATCGTCTGGAATAGGCTCTCGATAATATTCGTCATCGCGTTTACGTTCGGGCAATTCTACTTCCTCGCGCGGCACTTCTTTGTAAGGTATCTGCTCAAGCAAATGAGCAATACAATTTAAACGCGCCCGTTTTTTATTGTTGCCCTCAACCACCCACCACGGCGCTTCTGGAATATGAGTACGCTCAAACATAGTCTCCTTGGCTTTGGTATAATCTTCCCAACGCCGCCTTGATTGCAAGTCCATTGGCGACAGCTTCCATTGTTTGAGTGGATCATGAATCCGGCTCATAAACCGCGAATGCTGCTCATCGTCAGTGATAGAAAACCAATATTTAACCAACCTAATACCAGAACGCACAAGCATACGCTCAAACTCAGGTACAGATTGAAAAAACTCCTCATACTGGGCATCGGTACAAAACCCCATTACGCGCTCAACACCGACACGGTTATACCAACTTCGATCAAACAACACAATCTCACCAGCTGCTGGTAAGTGCGCCACATAACGCTGAAAATACCATTGTGACTGCTCACGCTCAGTTGGTGCGGGCAGAGCAGCAACTCTACAAACGCGTGGGTTAAGACGTTGAGTAATACGCTTTATAGCACCGCCTTTGCCTGCTGAGTCACGACCTTCAAATATCACGACAATGCGCTCACCGCGATCGACTACCCAATCTTGTAATTTGATCAACTCACGCTGCAAGCGGACCAGTTCTTGAAAATAAGTACGACGATCAAGCTTTTCTTGCTCTGTCATCTCAAGCCCATCAAAACGAAAATCACGTACATAATCGTCTATTTCATTTTCAAGCTCTTCATCATAACCGTCAATTAAATCCTGATGCATCTTACGACGTAGCTCATCATTGAAGACTTCTTTGTCCATGCGTGTAATGAAGTTGCCTTGTTCAGGTTTGCTTAGCTCGGCATGTTCCTGCGGTGTCAAAGACTTTGGGTCAATTGCCGAGGGAATCTTACTCATAGAAAACTCCTAATAACTATTCTTATCATTGTATTAATTGTGGTCTTTACTTTAGCATATCTGATGGCGAAGCTATGCGGTGACTGCGTTTTATTATTGTGTGATGCAACCTTGTATTGCTCATTATCGCGCTAGCAGATTTGTCACTGCATTTAAAAATAAGGAAGCATAAAAAACACCCTCTAACCAATCGATTAAAGAGTGTCAAAAATTCAAAATATTTAAGCTATTTGTCTGATAAGCACCAGATTATTTTTCTAGGATACAAGTGACACCTTGACCGCCAGCTGCGCAAATAGAGATAAGCGCACGACCTGAGCCTTTTTGATCTAGTAGCTTAGCTGCTGTCGCAAGGATACGACCACCAGTTGCTGCAAACGGATGTCCAGCAGCAAGTGATGAACCATTCACATTTAGCTTACTACGATCAATAGAGCCCAACGGCGCCTCAAGTCCTAGGCGCTCTTGGCAAAATGTCTCATCTTCCCAAGCGGCAAGGGTCGATAACACTTGTGAAGCAAAGGCTTCATGAATCTCGTAAAAGTCAAAGTCTTGTAGAGTAAGACCAGCACGCTCAAGCATACGCGGTACTGCATAGGCCGGTGCCATCAATAAACCTTCTTTATTGCCAGATTTACCGATAAAGTCAACAGCCGCTGTTTCTTGGTGAACGATATAGGCTAAAGGCTTCAGACCATGTGCTTCTGCCCACTCATCATTGGCTAGCAGTACGCAAGAGGCACCGTCAGTTAGTGGCGTTGAGTTGGCCGCTGTCATGGTTGGGTTGGCGTTCTTTTTACCAAATACTGGTTTCAGCTTGCCCATCTTTTCAAGAGTAGAGTCTGGACGTAAGTTATTGTCACGAGTCAGACCTTTATATGGCGTGATAAGATCGTCAAAGAAGCCTTCATCGTAGGCGCGAGCCAAGTTTTTGTGGCTATTAAAGGCCAATTCGTCTTGGTCTTCACGGCTGATATTCCATTCAAGAGCAGTAATCGCTTGGTGTTCACCCATAGACAAGCCAGTACGTGGCTCACCGTTTTGTGGTGATTCAATTAAGTCTTTTGGGTTCAGACCCATCAGGGCTTGCAAGCGCTGTTTGTTGTTTCTTGCCGCTCCTAATTTTAAGATGACTTTACGTAGGCCATCGCCAACCGCGAGGGGTGCGTCTGAAGTCGTATCGACACCGCCCGTAATGGCTGAATCGATTACTCCTAAAGCAATTTTGTTTGCAGAGGCAAATGCAGATTGAAGGCCAGTGCCACAAGCTTGTGAGACATCATAAGTAGGTGTATGCGGGTCTAAAGCGGTATTTAAAGCAGCTTCACGAGTTAAGTTAAGATCGCGGCTAAGCTTTAAAACAGCGCCAGCGACCACTTCACCCACACGCTCATCTTGCAAGTTATAACGTTCGATAAGACCATTAAGTGCAGCGGTTAACATATCGATGTTACTAGCATCAGCATAAGGACCATTTGAGCGAGCAAATGGAATACGATTGCCTCCTAAAATGGCAACGCGATGTTGGCCTGAGCTTAGTTTGGTAGCGCGGCTCTTTTTAGAGGCAGTATTTGACTTGCTAGTCTTAGCCGCTATTTCATCAGTATTAGTATCAGTACGATCATCTGATTTTATGGACTGGCTTTGTGTATCGTCTTTACGTGTCTCGCTCGCTTCAGACTGCGCAGTCGTATCAAATACATTAGTGTCTTCAAGCTCACTGAGATCAGACTCATTAACTAAGTCTTCTTTAATTTTTGCTTTTTTCTGTGCCTGATCGTTTTCAGCATTGCCATCAGCATCAACAATATCAGTTGCTTCTTTTAGCTCAGCGATTGAGTCGTAATGAGCATTGTTCTGTTGGTCATCTTTGTTTGGTTGAGTATCTTTCTGTGTGCTATCCGCCGCTGGAGTGTTACCTTTAACAACCGTACTCTCGACGATAGGGCTATTTTTTTTGTTACTCATAAAGTTATCCTTAAAACGAGTGAATGTAGCAAATGATAAGGTAATAAAATATCGTGATAAACAAATTAGGTCATCAATATATAAGATGTTAGCCGTTTATCGTAATAATTTTTACCCTGTTATTGTATGTCTTTAGCAAGTCTGGTAACAGAGGCTCAGATTTACGTAAATGACAAATACATAGACTGAGCAGTATTGCTTATTAGTATTTGCCTAACTAGGCATCTGATAATATATTGTTATCAGTATTTGATTGAGTCATAACTTCTAGGTTTTATTTTAGCATATAAGTTTATTTTTCAAAGAAAGAGAAAGTAACTGCTGCGTTTGTAGGTCCGTCCGCTTATCCATGTTTATACCGTTGACTTTTGGACTTGTTTAGCTTAGGCGTGTATAGTTGTGTCAACTTTGAATTCACTTACTAAAGTCTCATTATTATTATCCGTGTTTGCGGAGATAATAAGCTTTTATAGTAAGGACGTTAAGATTAATGGACCCATCCGTTTTCATTCATTATTTATTGTTCTAATTTTAGATACAGGAGTATTTTATGTCAGACCGTTATGGTGATTTTGTTCAATCCTCGATTGGTAAAAAAGTGGCTAAAAACTTAGGTCTACCGTTACCAGTAAGTCTCGATCGTTTTGAGAGTGGTCAACGTCTTGTACGCGGTAGTGTGCTCGTTGGCTCAGCCGCTGGTGATGACAAGCGTGTTAGTGAGTCTATCGCTCGTATCTTGTCAGAGTTGCATGCTGAAGTGTTTGTTAATAGCAGAGACAGTATCAAAGATGCGCTTGCTGATGCAAACGTAGAAGCAAAAGCCAATACGGGCAGTGAAGATAATTTTAAGGTATTATTGTTTGATGCCAGCAATATCAGTAATGCAGATGAGCTCAAGCAAGTTTATGAGTTCTTTCATTTTGTAGCACGCCGCGTAGAGAAGTCAGGGCGCGTCATTATTATTGGTCGTCCACCTGAAGAAATCATCGATGTAGAGACAGCATTAGCCCAGCGTGCGCTCGAAGGTTTTGTTAAGTCGGTTGGTAAAGAGCTTAAACGCGGTATTACCGCTCAACTGATTTACGTTGCTGAAAACTCTGAAAGCAATCTGGATTCAACATTGCGCTTCTTTACCTCAGCGCGTTCAGCTTATGTCTCAGGTCAAGTAGTACGTGTGAGCATGGGTGATGCGGTTGAAGTCGATTGGACACAGCCGTTGGGTGGTAAGACCATGCTGGTTACGGGTGCGAGTCGCGGTATTGGTGAAGCGATCGCTCGCGTATTGGCTCGTGAGGGTGCGCATGTCATCTGCTTAGATGTACCACAGCAACAAGCTGATTTACAAAAGGTTGCAAGTGAGATTAGTGGATCGACTTTGATGGTTGATATCACCAGTGATGACGCTGGCGAGCAAATCGCTGAAGCTGCCAAAAAGCGTGGCGGTCTAGATTCTATCATTCATAATGCAGGGGTAACTCGTGATAAAACACTTGCCAAAATGGATGAAAAAAAGTGGGATATGGTCATCAATATCAATCTTACTAGTATCGCTAGGTTGAATCGTTATTTACTTGATAATGATGTACTAAAAGAAAATGCGCGCATTGTCTGTGTGTCTTCAATCTCAGGCATCGCAGGTAATCTCGGTCAGACCAACTATGCTACCTCCAAAGCTGGTGTCATTGGACTGGTAAATGCAACTGCTAAACAATTGACAGAAAATAACAAAGGCATGACGATTAATGCGGTCGCTCCAGGCTTCATTGAGACTCAGATGACCGAAGCAATCCCATTTGCTATTCGTGAAGCAGGTCGCCGTATGAACTCAATGAGTCAAGGTGGATTACCAGTCGATGTGGCTGAAACGATTGCATGGCTTGCCTCTCCTGCATCAGGTGGCTTAAACGGCAATATCGTACGTGTCTGTGGTCAAAGCTTGTTAGGTGCATAGTATTTATATGCACAACAGGTGTTTATCGTACTTAGAGATATAAATATATTGATGACTTTCTAAGTCGATGATATTACTAGTGATTTATTGTATACATCATTGTTACTTACGACAAATTTGCTAACTTATTGTAATAAAGCTGCCTATAGGTGGCTTTTTTATGTTAAAACCACAAGGCTTATAAGGTAAATTAAAAGTATTGTTTTTGATGGATATTTTTATATATGTCTTTAGTTTTGCTTATTTAGTAACTTTTTAGTTCTGTATTTTTGGGTTAAGATGTTGCAAAATAAGCGACTAAATAGCCAATGGATGTGCTAAAAATTCGCTTAAGCCTCAATCAGGATAGATTTATGTCAGATAAACACTATGATGCGTTGCCAAAAGCGCATACCACTTACGCTAATATCATAAAGAGCCTGTTGCCTATTGGTGACAACGCAAAAGTTGGCAAAGATGAGCTGCCGCAAGCGACCTACTATGTGGATGATCTGCACATCGATCAAAGTAATTTAGAAGATTACCGTAATATTTGCGGTTTTGCTGATGATGGAAAAATTCCAGTTACTTACTTTGCAGTACTCTCCCAAGCCTTACAAATGAACATGATGGTTAAAGAGCCGTTTCCTTTTGCGATGTTAGGGCTGGTGCATGTAGATAATAAGGTCACGCAGTATCGTCCTGTAGGCGAACGTGAGACAGTGGCTATGTCAGTGTCATTCGATAACTTACGTGACCATGCGCAGGGTCAACAGTTTGACTTTGTGACTACGGTCAAATCACAAGACGATGTCGTTTGGGAAGGGGTCTCGACTTATCTAGCCCGTGGTAAAAAACCCGACAGTAATGCAATTAGTAAAAACAAGCCGCGCGCGGTAACTGTTAAACCAATGGTCGATGAAGAAGGTACCCATGCGGTCTTTGAAGTGCCAGAAGATATCGGACGTCGTTACGCCTTTATATCTGGGGACTTTAATCTTATTCATTTACATCCTTTGTCGGCACGAGCTTTTGGATTTCCTAAAGCTATTGCTCATGGAATGTGGTCTAAGGCCAAATGTTTGGCAATGATGGGCGAATTACCTGATGCCTATACTGTTGAGGTATCATTCAAGCTACCTATCTTTTTGCCATCTGAGGTGGAGCTTATTGCCGAATCGGTGGCCAAGCTTGATACTACTAACGATCATTGTAACTTTGGCTTATATAGTGCCAAAAATGACAAGCCGCATCTTGCTGGTGTGGTGAAGCTAAATGAAACAGAGTAAGCAGTAAAAGCTTGTTTTTAACCTTTGTATTCAACTAACATATATATGACTATGACTTTAAATATAGACGCCCAATCTTCCACCGATGTAGATGCTGCTCCAGCATCAGTAGCTGATAATGGTATTAATCTCTCAAAGGTACTTGAGCCTTATTTTCGCCCTGACGAACAGACAATCGTTTGCGGTGCACTTGATGAATCCAGAGTAAAAGCTCTCGCCAATGCTGGGGTTGAGCTTGTCATTAACTTGCAGCCTGATGATGAACTTAGTTTTGATGAAGCAGAGGCAGTAACGCGCGCTGGCATGTATTATGAACAGCTACCTATAAGTGGCGCTCAAGATTTAAAGCAGCTTAACATCTTAGCGTTTGATAACATACTACGTCAGTATCATGGCAAAAAAACCGCATTGCATTGCGGGTCGGGAAATAGAGCAGGGGCAGCAATTGCCTTGCGTGCTGGCTGGTTACGTGGGCGTAAGATGGATACGGCTATGGCGCGAGGTCGCAGTCATGGATTGGCTGGTCTTGAGCAAGAAGTACATAACCGCCTACTAGTGCCGCGTTAATGTGTTAGTAGGGTTAGAAGTGTGTTTTTAGAAGGCGACCAGTGGGTGGCCTTTTTTATTGTTGTCTGATAAAACTATCTATCATCAAAAACCAAGTGATAATCAATAAGTGAGTGAAACGACAATGCAAGATACTACTAACAACTATGATCGAAGCGGTAGGATTGATACCAAAATACAGCAGCGCCTGCAACAATTGCTAACCGATCTACAGCTAGATGATGCCCCAGCAGGTGGATCACTGATCGTTTATCAAGCTGGCAAGTGTATTGCGCAGGCCAGCGTCGGTATGGCACAACCTGATATCTTATGGCAACCGGAAACTCTATCCCTAAATTTTTCAACAGGCAAAGGGATATTAGCAACGTTGGTTCATGTCTTAGTGTCACAAAAACTACTGAATTATGATACACCAATTGCCAACTATTGGCCTAAGTTTGCCTCTAATGACAAAGCTGATATCACTTTACGCTCATTAATGTCGCATCAAGCCAATTTGTTTTCGATCAACAGTATTGATGCTGATAGCGAAACCTTGCTCGACTGGGACAGTATGCTTGCTAAGGTCGCTGCAATGCCCATAACTTTGCCTGAGGATGCAACGCGATATGACAGTGCTTATAGTGCGCTGGTTTATGGCTGGATATTAGGAGGTGTTATAGAAGCGGTCACCGATATGACGTTGGCCGAAGCGTTACGTCATTATCTAACGGAGCCGCTAGGTATCACTAGTAGTTGCTATTTTGGTGTACCAAGCGATAAAGCAGATAAAGTGGCTATATTGGTAAAAGATTTTTAAAACCCTTAAGCAAGATCATAGTGTAGAGCGTCCCCAGCTTCGTTCTCGTCGAAATAAGCCTGTATTAAAACCTGACTCTAAAAATACATTGCGTACCTATGCAAATCTGTCAATTTATAAATGCTGGAAGCAACATGCTATAAAACTTCAAACAACTAAAGAATATAGTAATGACGAAAGTATAGATGAATTGTCGATCTTAGATACCGCTCAGATCAACCGCTTATACCTTAATACAAGTCAGTTAAACTTAAAAAACTATAAGGCTGCACTTATACCGGCCAACAAGCAACCTATAGATTACTATAACCGTCAAACGCTGCAGGCAGTTATTCCAGCCGCAAATGGTGTGGCTTCAGCCAAAGCCTTAGCGACCATCTATGCTATGTTAGCAAACGGTGGTAAATGGCAAGGGCAAACTCTAATCGATGAAGCAACATTCGAGCAGCTATCTACTCCGCAAGTCACAGGGATGGATGCAGTAATGCCTGCTCACATGCATTGGCGCTTGGGTTATCATCGTCTGTTTAGCGTTTGTGCTAATACCGAAGCGGGTTTTGGACACATGGGCTACAACGGCTCAGTCGCTTGGTGTGATCCTACTCGGCAGCTGTCTTTCGCTTTTGTACACAACTTTGATGTAACTATGCTAAATGATGTCCGCCAGTTTGCACTGACGGAAGCGGTATTAGATTTAATCAATATAGATTGAGCATACGAATTAAGTTTACAAACTTGAACTATGAGCGTGGTTTATTTGCTGTCATTTTTAGTAATTTGGGCGCACTTAAACCATGCATAAAGATAGAGGATAAGATAACAATAGAGCATACCACCCAAAGCTTAAGCACGTCTTCTTCCCCAAAAAATCCGTGATTAAGGGCATAAGACAAATAATATAAAGTACCAATGCCTCTAATACCAAGGGCAGATATTGCATATTTTTCTGTTCGAGGTAGGTTTAATCCTGTCAGTGCGATAATACCCCCTAGCGGACGGATGAGTAGTAAGAAGGTAAAGCTTACAATATAGACCCGCCATGTCAGCTCAACACCTGATTGCAACCCTTGTCCAATAAGTATGCCAAAAGCTACCAGTACTAAAGACATCAATAGACCTTCTGATTGCTCAGCGAAGTCATGCAGTTTTTCATGATAACTGTGTTCGTGCTCTGAACGGCGAAAGGCAAAAGCGGCGATAAAGACAGCAATAAAACCATAACTGTGTATATACTCAGCCAAGCCATAAGCTAACAATGTCAATGCAATGACCACGTAACCTTGAGAGATGGTAGTCTCACGAGTATGCTTAGAAAACACCACTTTTGCCAAAGTCTTTCCAACGACTATACCGACCACTAAACCTGCACCAATCTTCCATAATACGTCATGTGTAAACCAAGTCCAGAGTAGCTCGCCTGAGAATCCTTGACCTTCACTATAAGCTTCAGCTATCTTGATGGCTAAATATACAAAGGGAAATGCCAAGCCATCATTGAGTCCGGCTTCTGATGTCAAGGTAAAACGCGGGGCATCTTCACCCCCAGTATTAGGCGGTCCAACTTGAATGCTAGATGCCAATACAGGATCAGTAGGCGCAAGTACAGCCCCTAGTAAAATTGCTGCACCTATAGTCAGACCAAACGCGTAATAGCCTAAGACAGCCATTGCAAAAATACCAACAGGCATAGTAATAAGTAACAGCCGGGTAGTAGGGCGCCACAAACGCCAAGATAATGGCGTATCGATTTTGATACCTGCTCCAACCAGTGATACAAGTACCACAATCTCGGTGAGTTTCTCGATAATAACGCCATGTTCCATAGGGTCCAAAAATGACAAGGAGAGCCATAAATAGCCAATCACAATGCCAAAAGTAACTTGAAGCATGGGTAGAGATACAGGTAGAGGCTTAAATACGATAGGAAAAATGGCACCAAATAAAAAGGCGATGCCGCAGACTAATAAGAATAAATTATAATTTTCAATCATAAGGTTTGTGCATGCCGCTTGGTCCATTTAAAATATTTATGAGCTTTTAAATAGAAAGTTGATAATAGCTATCTCTAAAAGTTGTAAGGTGTAGGACGTAAATGTAATCTATGAAAGCGTTCAAAAACCTAAGGTGTAGGACGTAAATGTAATCTATGAAAGCGTTCAAAAACCTATAGTGACGAAAAAACGCAATGAGTTTCGCAAAAAATCGTTATCAAAACGACAGCTGCGTTGTTTTTTGGTGAAAAAAAGCCAGCATGAAAGCTGGCTTGATTTAAAAAATTAGTTCATTGCTCTGTAGTTAGCGCTCCACTTGACTCACATCTCGTATCGCACCAGTGTCCGCACTGGTAGTCATAGCAGCATAAGCACGTAGGGCAGGCGTGACATAACGCTCACGACTTACAGGCTTCCATGCATCGCGGCCGCGTGCTTCCATCGCCTCACGACGTGCTGCTAAATCTGCATCGCTGACCTGCATATTGATGGTACGGTTTGGGATATCAATATGGATGGTATCGCCTTCTTCGACCAGACCAATCGTACCGCCTTCAGCAGCTTCTGGACTGGCGTGACCGATAGATAAGCCTGATGTACCACCAGAGAAACGACCATCAGTGAGTAGCGCACATTCTTTACCCAAGCCTTTTGACTTAAGATAGGTGGTTGGATAAAGCATCTCTTGCATGCCAGGACCACCTTTTGGACCTTCATAACGAATGATGACCACGTCACCCGCTACGATTTGATCATCCAGTACCGCTGCTACCGCCGCATCTTGTGACTCAAAAATACGCGCACGACCAGTAAAGGTTAAAATGCTCTCATCGACGCCTGCAGTCTTGACCACGCAGCCACGCTCAGCGATATTGCCATAGAGTACGGCAAGGCCACCGTCTTCTGAATAGGCATGCTTGACGCTACGAATACAGCCTGACTCACGGTTGACGTCGAGGTTTGGCCATTCTTTTGACTGTGAAAACGCTTCAGTGGTACGTATGCCGCCAGGTGCAGCAATGTAGCGGGCACGCGCCTCAGTATTATCAGGATTCATGATATCCCATTTATCAATGGCTTCTTTCATTGAGGAGCTATGGATAGTCGGTATATCGGTGGTAAGTAACCCTGCTCGATCAAGCTCAGCAAGTAATGCCATCACGCCGCCGGCACGGTGCACATCTTCCATATGATATTTTTGCGAAGCAGGAGCGACTTTAGAGAGACAAGGGACACCGCGACTTAAACGGTCGATATCTGCCATTTTAAAATCTACTTCCGCTTCATTTGCTGCAGCCAATAGATGCAAAATAGTATTGGTCGAGCCGCCCATCGCAATATCTAAGCTCATCGCATTTTCAAAGGCGGCTTTAGTCGCGATAGAGCGCGGCAATACAGAATCATCGTCCTGCTCATAGCGGCGTTTGGCCAAAGATACAATCGTACGGCCCGCTTCTAAGAATAACTCGCGGCGTAATGCATGAGTTGCTAATAATGAACCATTACCAGGCAATGATAATCCCAAAGCTTCGGTCAAGCAGTTCATTGAGTTGGCAGTAAACATACCAGAGCATGAGCCACAAGTTGGGCACGCTGAGCTTTCAATGGCTAAGACATCTTCATCGCTAATGGTGTCATCAGCGGCATCCATCATCGCATCAACAAGGTCAAGCTTACGAATCGCATTGCCTTTACTATCAGTAGCATGTACGTCGCTGCCGCCATCATTGTTATGGCTGTGGGCAACGGTACTAGCAACAACTTTTCCCGCTTCCATTGGTCCGCCAGAGACAAATACCACGGGCACGTTTAGGCGCATGGCAGCCATCAGCATGCCAGGTGTGATCTTATCGCAGTTAGAGATACAGACCAACGCATCGGCACAGTGAGCATTGACCATATATTCTACCGAGTCAGCGATGAGGTCACGGCTTGGCAGTGAATACAACATACCGCTATGACCCATTGCGATACCGTCATCGACGGCGATAGTATTAAACTCTTTTGCCACACCGCCCGCTTTTTCGATCTCACGCGCTACCATCTGTCCAAGATCTTTTAAGTGCACATGTCCAGGTACAAACTGCGTAAATGAGTTGGCAATCGCGATAATCGGTTTGCCAAAGTCGCCATCAGTCATGCCAGTGGCGCGCCATAGTGCGCGGGCACCTGCCATATTACGACCACCAGTAGAGGTTTTTGAGCGATAATCCATATGATATTCCTTACAAATAGGCGAGGCTCGTTAAAGATATAGCCTCAGCTTTAGCTTTGATGTTTATAGTGTGCTTTTTATATAAAGTGAATACTAGTGAATAATACTAAGAGGTTACCATACCATTAGATATGAATAACTAAAAACAATTCGTAGTTGATGTTAAGGTGTCTCACATAAAAACTTACGTCATATTCTTAGGCGATTCGTTCTAAAATAGCTGCTTCAAACCAAGGTAATTCTGCTTTCTCCGCTTCTAATTTAGCAATAAGTGTCAAAGCATGAGTGGCTGACAGTTGTTGATATTCTGTACTAGCATCAATAGTGAGGAGCGGCTCATCGCTTGCGTTTTGCTCATCGATACTGACAAGGGCTTGTTTATCATTTTTATATAATACATCGACACGGCCAAAAAACTGCCATTCATTAAAAGCCGCTATCATCGCATCGTCTGCGTCCTTGGTGTATATCTGCTGCGTTGCTTTGCCCGTATTTGTCCAATGTAGGCGCACCGCTAATTGCAGAGCTTCGCTAAACACAACCAGCGAGCCCATGACTTTTACATGCCAAGGGCTGGTTACTAGCGCTTTATCAATACCGATAAGCTTAGCAGCCTCATCCGCTGTCATAAGTGTATTAAACTGAGCAAGTAGAGCAGGTGTCAACGGATGGGTCTGCTTGATCGCATCGTCTAAACTGTCGTAGTAATATAAAAACGCTAAAGGCTTATCTTGAGTGAGCGTTTTTTCACTAATTTTACAATTATGAATGCGCCAACTGATGGTTGTATCGGTTAGAGCGTCCGCCAAAATGATAGCATTTGGCGTGATGGTTTTTGGGACGGCACCACTTACTGATGAATCCATATAATCTGACGATGCAGATGATAGTTTATCAGAGTTAGAAAATGTATCGGCATTAGAATTGGATGATAAATGAGTAGGTAAGGTAGTCAAATTCATAAACCTAGCATTGGCAGAGTGAAGGCTTAATATAACATTTAACGCACATACATCGCGAACAAAATAAGCATTTAAACGATCGATATAGCGATTTAATATTTGATAAATACGCCTTGTTATAAACGATAATAGTGAGAAGGTATCTTGTACTCAAGCTCTATTTCGTCCACTATATATGGCAGATAATAGGTAACTAGATAAGATGATGCATTAACCGCTAATGAGTATTTAAGGAGTAATATAATGAGTCAGGACAATCAGGTAGTCAAGTACGATGACAATAACATCTTTGCTAAAATGTTAAACGGTGATATTCCGCACCATAAGGTGTATGAAGATGATAAAACTCTCGCCTTTATGGACATCATGCCGCAAGCAGAAGGTCATGTATTGGTCATCCCTAAGCAAAAGGCCGTTGATTTGGTGGATCTTGAGCCAGAATATGCGGCAGCTGTTTTGATGACCTCAAAAAAGGTCATGCAAGCGCAGCGTCAGGTCTTTGCACGTGAAGGTATTATTCAGATGCAACTAAATGGCGCGCAAGCAGGTCAGACGGTGTTTCACTACCATGTGCACCTGATACCAGGGAATATACATGAATTGGGTATTCATGCTGCCAAGCAAGCCGATAGCGATGAGCTTGCCCATACTGCACAGCAACTGGCAGCAGCGATTTCAGATTCTTAATATAGTGCTATTATTTTTGGGCTATATAAATTAATTACATCGGATAAAGGCGTTAAGTCCTAGTAAACTTGTCATAAATATAAAAAGGTAGCTAACAAGCTACCTTTTTTATTGCTTGGTAATAATCATGTAACAAGCGTTAAATTAGTGTTACAAGCTATAAGTTCTTCTGGGGTTTGGTACAAGAGTGTGGTAAAAAACATGCTTTATTGGGCGCGTTTGTACTACTTCATCTATACGAATGAGTTTTTCGTTCGATAAAAGTGCCTTTAATTTGAGGACTATATCTTTTATGAGTAAATTACCTCGCTCCACTATTTTGTTGCCAGTATTTGTACCAGCTGCTGCCATTATGCTGTTATTGGTAATTGGTACCGCAATTAATCCAGAGGCTGCTGGCGAGCTATTTAGTTCAGTACTGGCATTTACCACCGATACTTTCGGTTGGTTTTATATGTTGGCAGTTGCTATATTTTTGATGTTTATTATTGCTTTGGCTTTTTCGCCTTATGGCGGTATTAAGCTGGGTCCTGACCATGCGGAGGCTGAGTATAATTTTCTTGAATGGTTTGCCATGCTGTTCTCAGCAGGTTACGGCATTGCGTTGCTATTTTATGGTGTCGCTGAACCTGTGCTACATTTTGCCAGTCCGCCACTCTCAGAGCCTCAAACGATTGCTGCTGCTAAAGAGGCGATGCAGATTGCCTATTTTCATTGGGGATTCCACATTTGGGCGATATATGGCGTGGTAGGTTTGTCATTGGCATATTTCTCTTTTCGTCATGGGTTGCCATTGTCAGTGCGCTCAACGTTATATCCATTAATTGGTGACAAAATCCATGGGCCTATTGGGCATACGGTCGATGTGTTTGCAATTGTGGGTACTATGTTTGGTATTGCCACCAGTTTGGGTTTATCGGTAGCGCAAATCAATGCAGGTTTGAATTACTTATTGCCTAATATGGTGCCAGTAAGCACGACAGTGCAAGTCATTATTATCGCTTTGGTTACCGCAGCGGCCCTCGTCTCTGTACTGGCTGGAATGGACAAGGGTGTTAAACGGTTGTCTATTCTAAACATGGTCTTGGCAACAGCGCTGATGCTATTTGTATTTGTCGTCGGTCCATCAGTATTTATCTTAAACGCCTTTATGGAAAATACGGGCAGCTATTTGGGCAATATTGTTGAGCGTACTTTTAGTTTGCAAGCCTATCAATCTAGTGATTGGATTGGTAGTTGGACGTTATTTATCTTTGCTTGGACGATTGCATGGGCGCCATTTGTCGGTTTGTTTATTGCTAAGATTAGTCGTGGTCGTACCATTCGTGAGTTTGTACTGGGTGTGATGTTAGTACCAACGCTGTTTACATTCTTTTGGTTCTCGGTATTTGGTGATACCGCACTACATATGATTATGGTTGATGGTTACGATGCTTTGATTGGGGAGGTGCAGAATAACCAAGCGATAGCACTGTTTAAACTGTTAGAGAATTTGCCGTTTACACAGATAGTTTCATCATTGACCGTACTATTAATTATCACCTTTTTTGTGACGTCATCAGATTCAGGGTCGCTGGTCATTGACTCACTTGCTGCAGGTGGTCGCAGTGACACGCCGTGGTGGCAGCGTTCGTTTTGGGTGGTAACCGAAGGTGCAGTCGCGGCAGCGTTACTTATTGCTGGAGGTCTGAGCGCTCTACAAACTGCTGCTATCGTCAGCGCGCTACCTTTTGCAGTCATCATATTGATCTCTACATTTGGCATGTGGCGTGCGCTACGTATCGAGGGGCATCGCAACGCGAGCTTAGCCAATGACAATCATCTGCCACCGCATTTACTCAAACTAGATGCATGGCGTGACCGTATTGATTATATAACCCATCAACCAACGCGTGACAAGGTACTGGACTATATTAAAGGCACGGTTTTATCTTCAATGCATGAAGTTGCAGAGAAGTTTGAAGAGACAGGTTGGTTGCCTGATGTGAATTATGATGAGGTTAATGATCGTGCAGTGCTTGAATTAAGACGCGGCGAAAACGTTGAGTTTTGGTACGAGGTTCGTTTGTCCGAGCATGAGATTCCTGATTATTATACTGAAGATATGGCCAATACATTACCGCAAGAGCATCACCATCGTGCTGAGGTATATCTGCGCCGTGGTGGTCAAACCTATGATTTGTATGGTTATCAATCAGAATCGGTGATTAACGATATCATCGATCAGTTTGAGAAATATCTACACTTTGTTAATGTGTCGCCAGACATTCTGCCTTGGCGTATGCAAGAGCATGATGATGATATTACGCTTGAGCAAGGTAGTGTGTTTGATAAGTAAGTATCGAAACATCTGATTGTCACTAAAGGCAGCTAGATGGCTGCCTTTTTTGCTATAGAAAATGCCCTTTTCATTATAGTTTAAAAGCGCTATGGTTAACGCTATTTTAAACTATCGCTTACTGGGCTTATATATGAATGAATTGTCGACAAGCGTTATTTGTGCATACTAAAGACATATAAATACTTTAAAAAAACAGATGTTATATAAGCGTATCATACACCTATTCAAATTTATGATTTTTGAGAACCTTTTATGAGTAAGCTATCTCGTTCGACTATTTTGATGCCGGTATTTATACCGACCGCTGTGGTCATGGTATTGTTGGTGATCGGTGCTTCGGTCAATCCACAACTGGCAAGTGGTTTGTTTGCACAAGTGCTGGGCTTTACCACCGAGACTTTTGGTTGGTTTTATATGCTGGCCACAGCGCTGTTCTTGATGTTTATCGTGATTCTGGCGTTTTCGCCTTATGGCGGCATCAAGCTAGGACCTGACCATGGCACGGCGCAATATAATTTTATTGAATGGATCTCTATGCTGTTTTCGGCAGGATACGGTATCGCTTTATTGTTCTATGGCGTTGCTGAGCCTGTGATTCATTTTGCCACGCCGCCGCTGTCAGAGCCGCAAACGATTGCTGCAGCCAAAGAGGCGATGCAAATTGCGTATTTTCATTGGGGTTTTCATATTTGGGCCATTAACGGTGTGGTGGCACTCACTTTAGCTTATTTTGCTTTTCGACATGGTTTGCCTTTGTCGATGCGCTCGACGCTGTATCCGATAATCGGCGAAAAAATCCATGGCCCCATAGGTCATGCGGTTGATGTATTTGCTATTTTAGGCACTTTGTTTGGTCTGGCAACCAGTTTGGGTATCTCTGTCTCGCAAATTAACACAGGCTTGAACTACTTGGTGCCGAGTATTCCAGTTAATACCACCGTACAGGTTATTGCAATCACCGTAATAACAGGCTTGGCACTGATATCAGTATTGGCGGGTATGGATAAGGGCGTAAAACGCCTGTCTATCTTAAATATGACACTCGCAACCTCTCTGATGCTGTTTGTATTTATCGTCGGTCCTTCAGTATTTATTCTAAATGCCTTTATGGAGAACACAGGCAGCTATTTGGGCAATATCGTTGAACGTACCTTTAGTTTGCAAGCCTATCAGCAAGGCGATTGGATCACCAGTTGGACGTTGTTTATCTTTGCATGGACGATTTCATGGTCACCGTTTGTCGGTATCTTTATTGCCAAGATTAGCCGCGGGCGTACCATTCGTGAGTTTATCGCCGGTATAATGCTAGTACCGACTATTTTTACCTTCTTTTGGTTTGCCGTGTTCGGTGATACGGCGCTAAACATGATTATGGTACAAGGCTATGAGTCCCTCATTAGTGAAGTACAGAATAACCAAGCTATCGCTTTATTTAAGCTGCTTGAAAACCTACCATTTACTCAAGTGGTATCTGGTCTAGCAGTCGTACTTATTATTACCTTTTTTATCACTTCTTCTGACTCTGGATCGTTAGTGATTGACTCGCTAGCTGCAGGGGGGCGTAGTGACACGCCAGCATGGCAGCGTACGTTTTGGGTGGTAATATTGGGTGTTGTCGCTTCGGTACTGCTGCTGGCAGGTGGGTTACAAGCTCTGCAAACGGCAGCCATCGTCAGTGCCTTACCGTTTACGATGATTATCTTGATTGCGATGTTTGGTATGTGGCGGGCGCTGCGTATTGAAGGTCACCGTGATGAAAGCTTGGCAAATGAAAACCGTTTGCCGCCACATCTGCTTAAGCTTGAGTCATGGCGCAATCGGATTGATTACATTACTGAACAACCCAGCCGTGAAGATGTTTTGAACTATATTAAAGGGACGGTCATGTCATCGATGAAGGAGGTGGCAGAGAAGTTTAAGGAAACGGGTTGGCATCCTGAAGTCAATTATGATGACACCAATAACCGGGCGGTATTAGAGCTACAGTATGGCGATGATGTAGAGTTTTGGTATGAAGTGCGATTGACGCACCAAGACATACCTGTTTATTATAAGGACAGAGTCAGCAGTGAGATATCGCAAGAACACTATTACCGTGCCAAGGTCCATTTGCGCCGCGGTGGTCAGGTTTATGACTTGTACGGTTATCAATCAGAGTCGGTGATTAACGATATCATCGATCAGTTTGAAAAATATCTATACTTCTTAGAAGAGTCGCCGAACAGCCTACCATGGCGTATGCAGGAGCATGATGACGATATCACGCTTGAGCAGGGTAGTGTGTTTGATAAGTAGCATGTTTGATAAATAGTTGGTTTCATTATTAAAACTGAGTATTAGTTGTTGCAAGTTATTCGCTTGAATGGCATTCGCTTGAATGGCTTGCATTAAAATCCAGAACCCTTAGAATAACGGCTTGTTTTTACCGTTAATCAAGCCGTTTTTTATGTCTATAAATAATCTAACTCATTCTGAATCGGTCGTACAACCTATCAGCGATCATCCATTGTTGCAGCCGCTTAATATTGGCGGTCTGACGATTGAAAATCGTCTGATGGTCGCACCAATGGCAGGCGTGACGGATAATCCTTTTCGCAGGTTGTGTAAGTCATTTGGCGCAGGTCATGCAGTTAGCGAGATGATTATCGCTGATACGGCGCTTTATGCTCGCAAAAAATCTCTTTATCGGGCCAATTTTGACAATGAAATCGCGCCAATTTCTGCCCAGATAGCAGGAGCTGAGCCGGATAAGCTCGCTGAGGCAGCGCGTTATCAGATTGATAATGGTGCGCAGATTATCGATATCAATATGGGTTGTCCTGCCAAAAAAGTCTGTCGCAAGCTGGCAGGTTCTGCACTATTACAAGACGAAGATTTGGTTGCGCGTTTGCTTGATGCTGCGGTAGGCGCAGTCGATGCCCCTGTCACCTTAAAGACGCGTTTGGGGTTTGAGAATGGACGAGAAAATATTTTGCGGGTGGCAAAGCGAGCAGAGCAAGCGGGAATCGCAGCGATTGCCATTCATGGGCGCACGCGTGAGGACATGTATACTGGCGTAGCACGTTATGAGCTGATACGAGAAGTCAAAGAGAGTATCAGTATTCCTGTCATAGCCAATGGCGATATTGATAGCGCGCAAAAAGCGCAGCATGTCTATGAGATGACAGGATGTGATGCGGTGATGATAGGACGCGCCGCCCAAGGGCAGCCGTGGTTATTTCGTGATATTGAGCATTTTCTACGTACTGGTGAGCGCCTTGACGCGCCAAGTATCGGCGAGATAAAAGACATCGTACTGGCGCATCTACAAGAGCTATATGATTTTTATGGTGAATACTCAGGTTGCCGTATTGCCCGTAAGCATATTGCTTGGTACACCACAGGTATTCCTAACTCTAATGCCTTTCGTCAAGCAATGTATGGCGAGGAAAGCACCGCTGGGCAGTTTCGCGTGGTCGAAGATTTTTTGCAAACGCACGAATGACTTAAATAAATGTCATACCAAGAGCATTATTTATAATGCGCACTTCGAGTCTGAGCTTAAGGGTCTAACTCTGGGTTAGATTTATCAGAATTTTCATTATAAAGTTTTTGATTCACACGCTGTGCCCCCTGCGGTGATTTTTCTTTTTGCCACGGGAAGCGTCCTTCTAGCTCGACTTGTAGTGATAAGCTCAAAAAAGTTCGAATGAGTACGATAAAACCCAATACCAAAACGCCGCGTAACGTCGGCTCTGTGACCACGGTTGCCATAATGTCGGCAGCGATAAGTACCTCTAAGCCTAGTAAAATAGACTTACCAACGGTCTGTCTAATCTCGACATAGGTATCATGATTGAAGCCATTAGATAATCGAATGCCGCGATAAAACGCAAAGAACAAACCGAAAAACATAATAAGTACACCAATGATCTCAACTACCTTGGCAACCAAATCGATATAATGAGCTAGCATTTCTATCAAAATATATCCTTATTATCAAAAAACTTAGTTAAGTAAAAAACTAATTAACCAAAGACCCGCCATAATATCCAAAACAATCCTGCCATAATGGCTGCAATCACTAAAAGCCTCTTAGCCCAGTAGGGGACAAGTGATTTTTTGTAGCCTATATCATCCAATTTGCTATCGACGCCTCTTTGTAAGCTTTTAAAACCTTGTTCAGATTGCGTTGTTTTGACGCGGTGCTTGACAAGCGTTTCAGGCGTGGTCTCTACTTCTGGTTCTCTATCGAAACTTAAAGCT
Organism: Psychrobacter sp. ENNN9_III; assembly: GCF_001462175.1. Lineage (NCBI taxonomy): Bacteria > Pseudomonadati > Pseudomonadota > Gammaproteobacteria > Moraxellales > Moraxellaceae > Psychrobacter > Psychrobacter sp. ENNN9_III. The sequence goes on along the minus strand of NZ_LNUO01000025.1, from coordinate 4,100 downwards.
TCATTTGGGATGCCTTGTTTATTGGCAATTGTAGTTAGGTTTTGATGTTGTTTATTCTTAATCTCGGTCTCATAGGCGTCAATACGTAATTTTGCTGCGTCCATGCTGATGTTTTCGTCTTGAGCCAACGTCTTGATGGCCATCACTAGATTGCCTTTTTCGACCATCATACCAATAGACTTGGGTAGCTTTGCACTGGCAGGTTTTGAGTTTGAGTCGGAGTTAAACATGATAGTCCTTGCTATTTAATGACGTTAGAGCGCTTGTTAAGAATGTCAACCATTATAGCAATGTTATCTCTATAAAATTATTGTTCGATGGTATCGTTAATACTAAATCAATTGAATACACCAGATTATGACGCGAGACTGGGAAAATTTTTTCTTGCGTGCTATGTCTCTTTTATATTAGCCTGACTATGAGGCAAGACCTTTATAACTTGATAGTTTTTCAATATGACCTAAATTTACACAAAAAAATACCGCCGTCATAGAGATGATGGCGGTATTTTAAATGGTGCTTGTTGACTATCTAAAGCGACAATTTACATATCTTTCCAGCGCTGGATAGATTCTTTGATGACTTCTTTCGCTTCGCTAACGTCACCCCATGATTCGACCACAGTAGTACCTGCTTTTTTTAGATCTTTATAGTGGCTAAAGTGGAAGTGTAATTGCTTGATGAGCTGTTCTGGTAGATCTTCTAGGCTGTTATAAGCGTTACCATTGTTACGATCATCAGCTGGTACGACGACGATTTTGTCATCCACTTCGCCATCATCAACGAACTTCATCACACCAATGACTTTGGCTTTTAAAAAGACACCGGTCGTTAATGGCTGCTCTGTAATAATCAATGCGTCAAGCTCATCGCCATCTTCATCAAGGGTTTGCGGGATAAAACCATAGTTACAAGGTTTGGCAAAAATCTGTGGATCAATACGATCAAGCTCGAACACGGCCAGCTCGCGATTCCATTCAATTTTGTGACTGCTGCCGGTTGGGATTTCGACTACGACATTGATAATGCCGCCATCAACATCGCCTGCGTCTAAGATTTTATTGAAATCTGCCATAAAATACTCCTATTTGCTTTTGTTATAAATGCTTGATTGGCTAAAAATGTTTACAGGATGATATGCGGCGTAGGATGTGTATCACTGCGCCTAATTTGTGCCGCCTGCGAGTATAGCAAGTTTGACTTAAATTTTCTTGTTAAGCTTAAGTCTAAGAAGGCACGATATTATGCAAAATAAGACTCAATACTTTAGATTGGCATAAAATAATTAATATAAAGTAGTAAGACAGCTGCTACTTATAAGAAGTAATCGGGCGCAATTCGATCAAACCAGCATGACGTTTGGCGACATTATCGATAAACTTTTGGGTAATTTGCTCATAACTCAATGCTGCGCCTATTTGCTGATCTTGCTTTGCATCATTATTCATTGCTACAAAATCCGCCAATCGCAGCATTTGCATGCCAGCATAACCGCAAGGGTTGATGGCATTAAACGCCGACAAGTCACAATCCAAATTAAGCGCAATGCCGTGATAACTAAAACCGTGTTTAATCTTAAAACCTAGTGAAGCGACTTTTCCTAGCATAATGGCATCTCCTGCTGAAGAGACGGGTTGATGGTTTTTGTCATCGTCAGTATCTCTATTATGAGCATGAGACATATCAGCATATAGATAAACCCCTGGTGCATCACGGCGCGAATGAGCACTAATAGCACTACTAACATCGTTACTATTCGATGGCGGCAGGCTTTTTAGACAGTCGTTAACGACATCTTCTATCGCTTGCTCAGCATGTGATACCAGATTTCGAACACTCCAGCCAAGGCTGTGTAAGTCAAATAGCCAATATACTACCAGTTGTCCATGGCCATGCCACGTCACTTGTCCACCACGATCAGTCTTGATAATGGGTGTGTCTGTATGCTGTAAGATATGCTCTTCTTTACCTGCCTGACCTAGAGTATAGACATCATTATGATCGACTATCCATAACTCATCAGGCGTACGTAAGCTTTGCTCTTTTTTCAAATTGATGCGCTCAAGTGTGCGCTCAAGCATGGCATCGTGAGTGGCATTATAGTCTGCAGAAGATAACGACTTACTAATGAGCATATCGCTTATTTGCGACGTTTCTTGTGAGGTTGTTTGCATGGTTTCTATAGTGGGATTTTTCATGAGAGTCAGCTTCTTATTGTCATATGAGCAATTTGCTTAGGATAAATAATGTTACTAGCGAGTTTAGCAGTTTTTGCTATTATCACCCAACCTATAGGCGAATGCTTCTTTCCTAAATAGGTAAATAGGGACAAATGCTACTTTAATAGACCGTTTATGCAAACCTGCCAGTATGTGAATCGACCTTTTCATTCCCTACTCGATACGCTACATTAAATAGCAACTGGCTAGGGTGCGTTCACTTTAGCGTGTATGACAAGGAAGAAACATGATAGATCACGACCAGACTATAGACGACCAAGCTACAACCAATCAAGCAACAACCGGCTCTAATAAGCCGCTGAGTACTATTACAACGATAGAGCAATTGCAAAAAAAGTTTTCGCGCATGCAAACCTTAAGCCGTCATCAGCCTATTACTGATTGGGCCACGCGTGAGAGTCAGTTAGACAATCTAGAAGCGCTACTAAGCGATAATCAAAAAAACTTAGCCAAGGCTATCAGTGCAGACTTTGGTCATCGTAGCGAGTCAGAGACGCAGTTTGCAGAGCTGTTTCCAAGCTTTACTGGTATCAGTCATGCCAAAAAACATGGCAAAGCATGGATGAAAACCCGCCGCGTTTCTATTTCAGCATTATATATGCCTGCACATAATGAGATTCAGCCGCAGCCGTTAGGCGTGGTCGGTATTATGGTGCCATGGAATTACCCATTGTATTTGGCAATAGGACCGATGATTGATGCATTGACTGCTGGCAATCGGGTAATGATTAAAATGAGTGAGGCTGCACCAAAGTTCGCTGAGGCGTTTGCTAAAGCAGTCGCGCATTATTTTTCACCCGATATGGTCTGTGTCGTATTGGGCGAGGTTGATATTGCGGAAGCTTTTAGTAAGCTGCCGTTTGATCATCTGCTTTATACTGGCTCTACTGCGGTCGGCAAAAAAGTCATGGCAGCAGCCGCACCGAACTTAACGCCAGTAACACTTGAGCTGGGCGGTAAGTCGCCAGTCATCGTACTCGATGATGTGAATTTAGAGAATGCAGTCAATCGAGTAATGATGGGTAAGACCCTAAACGCCGGTCAAACTTGCATTGCGCCTGATTATGTATTGATTCAGCGTCAATATCACAAGCGCTTTATCAGCTTAGCAAAAGAGTGGATGCAAAAACATTATCCTAATATTGGTAACAATCAAGACTATAGTCACATTATTAATGACGACCAGTTTAAGCGTGTAGCAGGTTATCTACAAAAACTGCCAGAAGATCGTGTGCAGCCGCTTACTGATGTTGAGGCAAGTCTCGATACGCGCTTGATGCCTCCGGTTGTCGTCACTGATCCTGAGACGGACAGTGACGTGATGCAAGAGGAGATTTTTGCACCGATTCTGCCATTGATGGATTATGAAACGCTTGATGATGCCATTCGTTTTATTAACGAGCGTCCTCGTCCATTAGCATTATACGTATTTGGTAACAACGAGCGCGATGTGGAAAAAGTACGCACGCATACGGTATCGGGCGGTGTTTGTATTAACGAGGTCATCTTACATGTTGCCCAGCATGATATGCCATTTGGCGGAGTAGGTCACTCAGGTATGGGTGCTTATCACGGTAAAGCAGGGTTTGAGCGCTTAAGTCATATGAAGCCTGTCTTTGTACAATCAAAACTTAATGGTATGAATTTGTTGTTGCCGCCTTATGGTGAGCTATTTAAAAAAGGTATGGCTCTGCTGTTAAAGTAGTTAATATTTAAACTTAATTATTTAAAGTACCAAAGCGTCTATTGACATAGGCGCTATTTTTTTATTTGAAATATAGTCAGTTTTTAAAAAAAGAGCTAAAACCATTAGCATGTACTACCAAAATAAGCTTTTTTTGGAGTTTGAGGAACCCGGGG
>NZ_LNUO01000024.1:0-29508 GCF_001462175.1 Psychrobacter sp. ENNN9_III | reverse complement strand
CCAGTTGTGCATCACGTTACAACGTATCGGCGTATCGGTTTTATTCGGTATCGACTATATAGTAAAGGTAATAAAAGTAGCTTTTGTAAATATGGCTATAATATGCGCTATTGATTATTTAGTTAATCATAATTTTAGTTATTAGATTTTAAAAAAACCAAAATAGCTTTTTTCATTGAATGGTTATATCGATATTATACTTTTAAGCAAAACTAATTTTAAAAGTCGATAGTAAAAACCTATAAATAAACCCTAATGTCGCTCCTGCGGTCGATTTAAAAATATGATTTATGTACGTTAAATTAATTACCTATTCAGTATAATTTGTATACGTATGTAAATTCATTCAACCTATGGCCGTCTTTTAACTTTATAATCTGACCCATTGGTCGCTGTATCTATGATAGATGCTGATAATATGCATCTAATCTATCGTACCAAAACGTAATTTTTGACGTATATTAATCTCTAAAAGCACCTTGAGCTGTAGCAACTAAGCTTGCAACGTCTTTGTTTATCAGGCTTGGCCTAAGGATTACTCTTTGTTTAATCACACTACACTTATCATTATAGTCACAGTCATCGTAAGTTTATTAGCATGGCAAAATAAAACGCTGTTTAATCGATTAATTTTTTACCCACCAGCGGTAAGTAATGGTCAATGGTATCGCTTTGTCAGTCATGGCTTTATCCATGCTGATAGTATGCATTTACTGTTTAATATGTTTACTTTGTATTTTTTTGGTCGCGCTATAGAAGGGCTTTATCAGCCATTTTTGGGTGGATATGGGTTTGTGGCTTTTTATTTGTTGGCCATTATCATTGCAATGATACCAAGCTATCTGCAAAATAAGAAAAACGCCAGTTATTTAAGCTTAGGTGCATCAGGTGGCGTATCAGCGGTATTGTTTGCTTTTATTCTGTTGGCGCCATGGGAGTCCATCTATCTGTTTGCTATTGTGCCGATTCCTGCGATACTGTTTGCTGTTGCTTATGTGGCCTATAGTATCTATGCTGACAAACATGGTGGCTCTAATATCAATCATATGGCTCATATGTGGGGCGGTGCATTCGGTGTAGTAGCGACCATCATTCTTGAGCCACGAGTATTGCCACATTTTATTAATGCTTTACTTTCTCCTAGTTTTTAGCTTATCTAGTATATGGTGTCATTTACTTTTTAATCTCATTTACTTTTAGGTTTTGATAACGACTTATGATTATAGATGTTATTGGTGATATTCACGGTTATGCTGACAAACTGACGGGATTGCTTGGGCAATTAGGTTATGTCCATAACGGACAATACTTTGTGCCGCCAGATGGTCATCGTGCGCTCTTTATTGGTGACTTAATTGACCGCGGTCCTCAGCAAGTAGCGACCCTTGAGATTGCTTTTGCTATGTTAGATGCTGACGTCGCTGATATCGTCATGGGCAATCACGAATATAATGCAATCGCGTTTGCAACGCGTGATCCTAACAACCCTGAACGCTACTTGCGCTCACATGATGAAGTCCATACGCGTCAGCACGAAGCATTCTTGGCTGAAGTCCCCTTTGACTCAGAGCTACATCATTATTGGCTACAGCGCTTTTATGAGATTCCTTTATGGATTGAGACTGATTATGCCTGCTTTGTCCATGCTTGCTGGGATGTGGACAGTATGGCGCTGCTCAAACCCTTACTTACAGCCGATAACTGCCTAACCCCTCATGCGCTTGCAGTGACTTCAAAAGAGCACACCCCACCATTCGATGCTTTAGAGCGTGTGCTAAAAGGTGTGGAGACGCCATTACCGGATGGCATTGTTATTATTGACAAAGAAGGCACTAAACGCTCACGTGTGCGGGTACGTTGGTGGCTCGACAAGTTAAGATCGCGTACGCTTCATGAGATTGCCCGCGCACCCACGTCAGCACTGGCACAGATTCCAGTTGACGCTTTGGCTGAGAATATTGACTTTGCTATAAAAACTCATAAGCCTGTGTTTGTCGGACATTATTGGCTGGCAGGCGAGCCTGAACCGCTCAGCTCGCAGGTCGTTTGTACGGATTATTCAGCAGCGATTGATAGTGGTTATCTGACTTGTTATCAGCTCGATACCACTCAACCGCTACCTCTACAGTCTGCCAACTTTGTGCAATATCGCCCTCATTAAACCATATTCATTTAACGAATATGAGGATAATGTGAGTATTATCATTAAAACATGGCTTTACGGCTATAGCATAATTTTTGTATGATGGTCGTTTTGAGGATATCACATTATGAGTACCGTATTGGCGACCGAAAACCCCAATCCTATCTCCTCTCCTGACGGCCAGCCAAAAGTTGGTATCATCATGGGCTCACAGTCTGATTGGGCAACCATGAGCTGTGCTGCACAGTTATTGGCCGACTTCGGTATTGCTTTTGATTGCGAAGTTGTCTCCGCCCATCGTACGCCTGATCGATTATTTGATTATGCAAAAGGAGCCAAAGACAAAGGCTTACAAGTAATCATCGCTGGTGCAGGCGGCGCGGCTCACCTGCCTGGTATGTGCGCCAGTCAGACGCCACTTCCTGTATTTGGTGTACCAGTTAAGTCGTCTATGCTAAGTGGGTGGGACAGTTTGCTTTCTATCGTACAGATGCCCAAAGGCGTGGCAGTTGGGACCTTAGCCATCGGTACCGCTGGCGCTTATAACGCAGCCTTACTTGCTATTCAAGTGCTCGCTTTGCATGATAGTATCATCGCTGCCAAACTTGATGATTTGCGTCACACGCAAACCGATACCATCTTAGCTAGCCCTACACCTGGTATCATTAACGGCTAGATAACTTTGTATCACCATAACCACTCTTGTCATCCTTATCAAGATGAGTAGAATTTCATTGATCTACACTTGATATTTAATTTTAGATAGGTTTTACTGATCATAAGGTGCATATGTTGCACCTTTTCCTGTTTTAAACCGTTCGTTTTAATCCATTTTTAATTCAAAGAGTTTCTCATGACCACAGCAAACGCTTATCCTGTTACGCAAACTATCCATACCATCGGTATCTTAGGCGGTGGTCAGCTTGGTATGATGCTCGCTCAAGCTGCTCTGCCACTTGGCTATCAATGTGTATTCCTAGAAGACAACCCCGATTGTCCAGCCAGCCTTTATGGACAGGTATATAGCAGTGAGCAGTTAGATGAATTTATCGCTGCAGCCGATGTATTTACATTAGAGTTCGAAAACACCCCAACAGCGACGGTCGAGAAGTTGGCAAGCCTCGCAGCGGCGGGTAAAAAACAAGGTATGTTCCCACCACCAATTGCCCTTGATATCGCGCAAGATCGCTTGAAAGAAAAGCAGATGTTTAATGATCTTGATATCGCGACGGTACCTTTTATGGCGGTTAGTACGCAAGCTGAATTAAAACAGGCTTGCGAGCAATTAGGCTTGCCCATTGTCCTCAAAACCAGTCGCGGTGGTTATGACGGTAAAGGTCAATATGTCATCAAGCAAGACAGCGATATCAAAGCCGCGTGGCAAGATCTTAAAGATGCGGTCAGCGGTAAAGGCAGTTTAACGCCAACTCCAGCGCCCCTCATTGCAGAAGGCTTCGTGAAGTTTAGCCGGGAGGTCTCTATCATCGCAGCACGCTCTCAAGACGGCCATGTACGCTGTTATGACTTGGTTGAAAACCATCATCACCAGGGCATTTTGGCAAAGACCCAAGCACCTGCCGTTGGTACCAGCCACATATTTAATCAAGCAAAACAAGCCATCACTACGGTCATGAACCATTTAGGTTATGTGGGGGTTATGGCACTAGAATTGTTCGTTGCCAAAGACGCGCGCGGTCATGATTATTTGCTTGCTAACGAGATTGCACCACGCGTACATAACTCTGGGCACTGGAGCATTGAAGGCGCTATCACTAGTCAATTTGAAAACCATATCCGTGCGGTCGTTAATTTACCTTTAGGCGATACTGACAACGTTCACCCTGCAATTATGGTCAACGTACTAGGACAGTATCCTGATATCAGTGACGTATTGGCTATTGATGGTGTCCATTATCATAGTTACCACAAAGCTGAGCGTGAAGATCGCAAGATTGCTCACATTACCTTGATGCCCAACGATGTTATCAATCTAGAGCCAGCATTGGCCAAACTGGTGGCAATATTACCTAACAAGGTTGGCTTGGACAAAAACCATGCGAGTGTTGTAACGCAGCAAAATGAGCCAAATGAAAGTGTTACAGAGCTTGATAATGCAAGCGACACAGCCAATACTGACACTGAAAGCACTGTTTTAGCAAATAAAGACAGTCAAATAGATGATGCAATCAATGTTAAAGCAAAGACAGAAAAGGCTAACAAATAATGCAAATTTGGGTGGATGCTGATTCGGTACCATTAATTGCTAAAGACTTAATTGTCAAAACTGCTGAGCGTACGCAAACGTTGGCAATATTTGTTGCCAATCAGCCTATTAAACTACGTAAGTCACCGCTGCTCGTCATGACAGTGGTGCCATCGGGGTTTGATAAAGCTGATGACTATATCGTAGAACAAATACAACCAGGCGATTTGGCCATCACCAGTGATATCCCTTTAGCCAATGACATTTTGGACAAAGGTGGCATGGTTTTGACAACACGCGGTATGATCTACGATAAAAACAATATCAAACAAAAGCTCAATATGCGCGACTTTATGGATACCATGCGCGGTACTGGCGTCTTAGAGCTGCAAGAAATGAGCGGGCAAAAACCTTATGGCGATCGCGACAAAAAAGATTTTGCCGATGGATTAAACAAACTGGTACGTTAACTTTTAGATTTTCCCATCTCATTTCTCTTGCAAATCATTCTCCTTGCAAACCGTATACACTCTATAACTAAACACTATGCAACTGGCACGCTTCATAACGAAGTGTGCTACCTATTCTTGTTACCGTATATACAGTTTTTAGTACTTACTTTTAATACTTATATTTAATATGAAGTCTTTGAATAAAAAGTATTTTTATTATAAAAATTTATAACATAACGACAATACGAACAAAATAGGAAAGATTATGAAAATTTTAGTGATAGGTGCAAGTGGTCGCGTTGGTAGTGATCTGGTTGAGCAGTTATTAGCTGATAACCATCAAGTGGTCGGTACTACTCGTCAAGATAAAAAACTTTTTAATGATGATAATTACACGCAGTTAGATTTGGATATTACCGCAGAGAAAGATGCTATCCAAAACCAAATTGCTGATGATATCGAAGCAGTATATTTTGTAGCAGGTTCTGGCGGTAAGGGTGTGTTAGAAGTTGATTTGCATGGTGCAGTCAAGACCATACAAGCTGTAGAAGACAAAGGTATCAAGCGCTATATTATGCTAAGTACGGTATTTTCACTGGATACCAGCAAATGGGACAACCCTGCCATCGCAGAATTAAAAGACTATTACATTGCCAAGCATTACGCAGATCAGTGGCTAGTCAATAACAGTACGCTCGACTACACTATCGTGCAGGCTGGTGCTTTAAAAGAGCGTACAGGTACTGGTAAAATCGCTGTAAACAGTACTGAGGCTGGTGAAAATGCCATTGAGGACGTTGCCGCTACGTTAGTTGCAGTATTAAATGCCGATAATAACAATAAGCAAGTCTTTAGTATGCAAAATGGTGACACTGCTATTAGTGATGCTATTGCAAAATTATAGTGGAGCACAACGCTACCATAGTTCAAACGATAAAAAAGCGAGTAAGCCACAAGGTTTGCTCGCTTTAACTTTGGAACACTTTATAAGATAATTTTATTATTAAAAGCTAGAGCAACGAAAGGGATTGTGACATATCAAACTAGCAGCAAGGCTACTTATTATCTAGGCTAATTGGTGCTAGGCTAAATCGCTTGGAAAAGTAATGACTTCTTCTAAGCTAGTTGCTCCTGTTAGCACCATAAGTAGCCTATCTAAACCCAACGCAATACCGCTACACGCTGGTAAGTCATCGCAAGCAGCGAGCAGATGCTCATCGATAGGCATGTTCGGTAAGCCATGACGCTGACGCAATAGATTGTCTTGTTCAAAACGCTGCTGTAATGCTGTCCCGTCTGCCAGCTCATCATAGGCATTGGCAATCTCAATCCCATTGATATATAGCTCAAAGCGTTTGGCAACTAGATTGCCGTCTTTGTCTAAATCGGTCTTAGCGAGTGCCGCCGTTGCAGGTGGATAGTCGATAATTAACGTCGGCAACTCATGCCCTAGATTTGGCTCGACAGCATGACTGAATAGTAAATCCAACCACCCTTGCCGACTGTCTTCTTTATTATCTATATCAGTACTGAAATCAAAACCTGTCAAACCTTTATCTTCTGCGACCGCTTCCAGTGCTTCTATACTGGCTGTCAAAGGATGGATACCTACAAAGTCCATAAACGCATCGACATAACGATAATGATTCATAACTACCGGATAGCCATATAATGCCTCTAACAATTGTCCCAGCTCATCAGCCAAATCTGTCAGGCTGTAATCTGGCCGATACCATTCAAGCATGGTGAATTCAATATTATGCCGCGCCCCTATCTCATTATCGCGAAATACAGAACAAATCTGATAAATAGGCACCTGCCAGCTGGCAAGAAGACGCTTCATTGCAAACTCAGGCGAAGTATGTAGATAATAAGTACGTGGCCTATCTTGATAAGTTACTTGCGCAGCCACTGATTGCAAAAAAGTATCAGTATTACCTGCTTGCGATAGCAGTGGCGTCTGTACTTCAAGCACTTGACGCGTTGTGAAAAACTGACGGATATCACTAAGCAGTTTTGCGCGCTTTTGCGCCATTGCAAGTGTCATAGTTGGGGCGTAGGTAGGCTTAGAAGTATGGGTAAAGGTATTAATTGACTGATTCATTACTATCCAACATGGTTTATGAAAAAGGTATTAATTGACTGATTCATTACTATCCAACATGGTTTATGAACAATATGTTTGATCAACGTGTTTTTAAGTTTAATATTTTTAGGATTTAAAACTGCCACTCACGGCGCAAATGATAATCACGACGCAGCTGGTCAAAGTTCGCGCCACTCACCTGTCCATTAGTTACTTTTTCGCGCAGCTCTCTATCATCTTGTATGATGTCATAAAACTTCACCAGCCTATCTGGGTAAGCTTTAAGCTCAGACCATAGATACATATTGACTGGTAATAGCTGCTGCATAGCTTGTGTAGGCGTGACCGCAAATTCTTCACATAATGCATCATAAACCATCTGCGTACCGCGCAGCTTACCTTCTAAGGTATAACCGGCGATATGCGGTGTGGCGATAGCCAGTTTCGATAGTAACTGTTCAGATACTTGCGGCTCATGCTCAAACACATCGAGCACTACTTGGCGCTTATTATTCTCGATGTCGGCTTGTAATGCTGCTGAATCGATAACTGGTCCACGTGCACTATTAATGAGCAAAGTTTCTGACGGCATGGCATCTAACGCAGTTTTATTAATTAGGTGCCACGTAGGATAATCGCTACCACTTGGATTATTATTCGCTTTTTTGTCAGTCAATGGTACATGTAAGCTAATAACATCGCTTTTGCTAATGACTTGCGCAAAGCTGGCATTATTGATATTCGATGCAGGTAATAGCGGATCATAACCCAATACTTGCCAGCCAAGATCAGTAGCGTATTGCGCCAGTATGCGGCCAATATTACCAAGCCCGATAATACCCAATATCGGTGGCGTCAATGGCTGCTGCCAGTACTCTGGGCGCAAGGTTAAAATAGCCGTCAATACATACTGCGCCACCGAATGCTTGCTACAGCCTGCTGCATTCGCAAAAGTAATATTTCGCTCTGCTAAATAGCCTTGGTCGACGTGGTCAGTGCCAATCGTCGCTGAGCCGATAAACTTAACGCTTTGATTATCTGCTAACAAAGTTGCATCTACTGGCGTCACAGAACGGATTAATAAAACATCTGGTTGCAGCTCGGCAACTAACTTCGCATTGATATCTCGTCCAGCGACTTTGATGATATTGACCGTTCGATAAGTCTCTTGACCCAAAGTCTTTTCACTAAAAAAATCTTCAAGACCCGCGATATTTCCATCAGCAATGATAGTCAGATCGTGAGTAGCCTTAGATGTCATAGAATCAGTGCTTATAACATTGGACATAGATGAGCGCCTCGATTAATGATAGATAAATAATGTTGGCATACGCCATTAGACTGTTAGATAAGTAGCAATACTGTCTGACAAACAATTCAACTTTTTGTATTCTTTTTTATTTGGTCATCAAAGTCTAACAACATCTGATTGTCTACTAACGTTACCTCTTTTGGCGCAAAAATCTCATCTCTATGCTGAGATATCCATTCACGCCATACAGCAAGTCCGATGGCTAGCACTACTGGTCCAATAAACAAACCGACAAAACCAAATGCGGTAAGACCACCTAATACACCGATAAAAATGATGATAAAAGGGATTTTGGTCGCGCCACTAATCACAATTGGACGAATCAAATTATCCACCCAACTAATGACTAAGATACCCCATAATGCTAAACCTATACCTTCTGTTGTATGTCCTTGACTCAGTAGCCAAAACGACACTGCGCCCCACGCAAACGGCGTACCAAAAGGGATTAACGCAATCATAAAAGTGACAATAGTTAACAAGATAGGACTTGGCGCCCCTGAAAAATAGTAACCAATGCCTGCAAGCAGCGCTTGCGCCAATGCTGTCAGACCGATGCCGTACACCACTGCGCGTGTCGTTGTACCTACCGAGTCAATATAACCGTCGATTCGATTGCCAATGACGTTGCGTAGGGCCTGGCGAATCTGACGTATCAAGCTAGTCCCGTCACGATAGAAGAAAAACAATGTCATGAGTGCCATACCAAGCTTAGCTAAAGTGCTGAGCACCACGTCTAGGGCTACTTTGCCATAGTATAAATGCGACTGAATCCAAGCACGAAAAGCTTCAAGCGTGCCTTCAGGGTTTTTGTTAATTTGCCATAATATATCTTTGATCTGCTGACCGATAACGGGTAAATCTTTGAAATAATCGGGTACATCGAGGTAGCCTACCTTCACACGGTAGATTAAGTTGCTATAAAGACTAAGCGCCTCTTGTTGCAAAATAAACACCCCTATTACCAGTGGCACTCCAATAATCAACGAGATACTTACCGTCATAATGCCAGCGCTAAAGTCTGGACTGAGTCGGACTTTTTCATGAAAAAAGGTATAAATTGGAAAAGTCACGTAGGCCAAAATCGCGGCCCATAAAGCTGGTACAATAAAAAACTGTACTACCTGAAAGCACAGTATAAATAACATCACCAATAATGTGATAGCGAGCAGGCGTTGAATGACTACTTCTTTTGTCCAGTTTTCAATCATAACTTTTAAACCAAGCATTGACAGCAAAAACTTAACGAGCTTTTACTGCAAAATCTGTAAATGAGTAGACATCAGCTTATAGATGAAGTCTACAAACTATATCCATATATAAAAGCTTTGTTTCATAATTTTGTTTAATAAGTTTAAGGGTTCTCAAACTCCTGCTTTTGTTCTTTATGCTGTCAACTATATCCTATTAACAGCTTAATAACTTATGTACAACAACAAATAATTTATTGATTAACCTTGCTGACCTAATATCATCAACTTGGTAAAAAAACTTAATTAACGTCCATCATTATGCAATAACGTCCCATGAATAAACAATGATGTGTTGTAATTTTTACTTACAATTTCCTCTTTATTTACCGAAAAACTATCGTTTATGAGATTTATAGCAGATGATATTTATGACCTGAACGTTTAGACAACTGAGTAGTCATCTATAAAGGTAAATCACTGCTACATTCTCGTAGGCTATAAAATTGATGTTATACTAAAGCTATTAATTTATTTTTAACAATACTATGTAGATTTTTCGGACAATATTCTGTCTAAGCGTCAATATCGTTGATCATATAAGATCGATTCTTAGTATTGATTGATTAATACTGTTTATCTGAAACCATTAGCATACAGTCTAATAATTGAGACGAGATGCTTGAGCAGACTATAACTGCTAGCACCGTTCTATAGATACAGATACTTTATTTTGGGCTTATAACAGCTCTCCAATTTTCATTGATATACTTATAGGAACAATAACAATGTCAAAAGACACTGATAACTAAAAGACACTGATAACTCTAATCTGACGGCAGGAAACCCTGCCAGTACGACCAATGCACCTTCAAATAATGTTACCTTCGCTTTAGCTCAATCACACTTCTTGGTAGGGGATATATCCGTCAATGCTGACAAAATGCGTCAACTTGCCATTCAAGCGCGTGACCAAGGCGCTGATGTTATTGTCTTCCCAGAACTGGCTTTATTGGGCTATCCTCCGCAGGATTTACTGCTACGTCCAAGCTTGTCTGGGCGTATCAAAAGCGCATTATCGGCTTTGAGCGATATTCAAGATATTGTTATGATTGTCGGCTATCCACATGTTGATCATCATGGCACCTTTAACTCAGCCGCTATCTTGCATAATGGTCACCAAAAAGGTTTTTATCATAAGCAGTTTTTGCCTAATTATGGAGTATTTGATGAGCGCCGTTATTTTGATAAAGGCCGCAATCAAGTGTTGTTTGATTATAAAGGCATCACTATCGGGCTACTTATCTGCGAAGATCTATGGGAAAAAGAACCCATTGCAGATCTAAAACAGCAAGGCGTCGATATCATTATCAGTCTCAACGCTTCTCCATTTGAGATAGGTAAGCAAGATATGCGTAAGACCATGCTGACTCAGCGTAGCCGTGAGCATCAAGTGCCAATTGTTTATGTGAATGCGGTGGGTGGTCAAGATGACTTGGTATTCGATGGTGGTTCTATTGTGGCCCAAGCCGATGGCTCTATCGCTCATGAAGCTTCGCGTTTCTTAGATCAATTGATGCTGGCGACCTTGAACGTTGATAGCGGCAAATTTGACACTCAAGAAAAAGCGCCACTCACACTGAGCCGTGAGTCAGAGATGTACCAAGCACTAGTCGTTGGACTACGTGATTATGTCAAACATTCAGGATTTGGCGGCGTACTTGTTGGCTTGTCAGGCGGTATCGATTCAGCCTTGACTTTGTGTATCGCTGTAGATGCTTTGGGTGCAGACAAAGTCTATGCTGTCATGATGCCTTATGAGTTTACTTCAAAGATAAGCTTAGAAGACGCTCAAGCACAAGCACGTCGTCTAAATGTCTCTTATACAGTCTGCCCTATCTTTGATGCTGTCGAAGGTATTCGCCATACATTAGCGCCATTATTTAATAAGTCACCAGCTGATACCACTGAGGAAAATATCCAAGCACGTGCGCGCGGCGTTATCTTGATGGCGTTGTCTAATAAGTTTGGTCATTTAGTCATTACGACTGGCAATAAGTCTGAGCTAGCCGTCGGCTACTCTACTTTATACGGTGACATGGCTGGCGGCTTTGATGTACTAAAAGACGTTTATAAATCACAGGTTTATAACTTGGCAAGCTATCGTAATCGTTTGGAGGATACACCTGTGATTCCTGAGCGGGTCATCACTCGTCCGCCATCAGCTGAGCTACGCCCTGATCAAAAAGACCAAGACAGCCTACCTGATTATGATGTGTTAGATGGTATCTTAACCTTATATATCGACGAAGATATGGGTTATCAGGCAATCGTTGATAAAGGTTTTGATGCCGAGATGGTCGCCAAAACGATCAAAATGGTGGACAATAGCGAATACAAACGTCGTCAGTCGCCGATTGGTACTAAGATCAGTCAAAAAGCCTTTGGACGTGAGCGTCGTTACCCATTGGTCAATAAATGGTCAATCGATAACTAAAAGTTTATTGGTTTTACTATTTGGTTTTGATTATACCTTTATATTATTATGTTTATTATTAGCTGGGCACTTCTTGTCCAGCTTTTTTATTAGCAGTACACGAAGTCTTAGTATGGTTATTTGCTTTATTTATATACGTAATAGCATGTATCCAATATCTACTCTATCAACGTATAAACCATACTTAGTACGACTTATAGTGCTACCCTTTTATATATTTCCAAACCTTTCTACCTTTCTTTGAGTACTTCATGAGTTTGCTAACCGCTAGTATCTGCCTTCTTTTGTTGCTTGCCCTAAGCGCTTTTGTTTCTGCTGCCGAGATTGCCATCGCAGCTGGACGCAAAATTAAACTACAAATCATGGCAAAAGACGGAGAAGTCCGAGCACTTGATGTCCTACACATGCAAGACAATCCTGGTAGCTTTATCACTGTGGTACAAGTGGTTTTAAACGCCGTCGCTATTTCAGCTGGTGCAGTGGGAGAATCAGCTATCAGCCCTTATTTACATCTTTTGTTTAATAATGAGGCCATAGCATCGATTGTCTCTTTTGTCTTGATTACAAGCTTGTTCTCTTTGCTGGCTGACCTGATGCCCAGACGTTTGGCAATGTCTAGTACTGAGATTATAGCCGTGCGACTCGTACGGCCAATGATGCTTTTGATTTTTGTATTCAAACCCATCATCTGGGTATTTGATGGTGCGGCAAACGTTATTTTTGAGGTACTTGGTATCTCTACTGCGCGTCAAGATGATATGACGCCAGAAGATATTTATGCCGTTATGGATGCTGGGGCCGAAGCTGGCGTGTTAAAAAAGCAAGAGCATCATCTGATAGAAAATATCTTTGAGATGCAAGAGCGGACAGTCACCTCGGTGATGAATCCACGTGAACATATCGTCTACTTCGATACCAAAACAAGTACCGAAAAAGTGGTCGAGACCATGATCGAGCAACCTCACAATAAGTTTTTGGTTTGCAACGATGATGACTTAGAGAATATCGTTGGTTATGTAGAATCTCGTAGCTTTTTAGCATTAGTCCTGAATCAGCAAGAGGTTAGTTTAACCAATAAAGCATTACTAAAGCCGGCCCTCTTCGTTCCTGATACTTTGTCTTTGTTTGAAGTGTTAGAGATGTTCAAATCTACTGGTGCTGACTTTGCTGTCATCGTCAATGAGTATGCAATGGTCGTTGGCGTCATTACGCTTAAAGACGTGATGAGCATTGTCATGGGCGAGCTTGTTACTTTAGAAGATCAACCTATTGTCCAGCGTACTGATAACTCTTGGTTGATTGACGGTATGACTCCTATCGAAGATGTGGTCCGTGCTTTAGACATCGTGAACCTACCGCGCAATCAAAACTACGAAACCATCAGTGGTTTTATGATGTATATGCTGCGAAAAATACCCAAAAAAACCGATACCATTGAATACGCCAACTATCGGTTTGAAATACTAGATACTGATAAATTAAAAATCAATCAGATGCTAGTGACCAAACTTGAAGAAACTGCATAAAAAATCTGCAATAAAAGCCTTTCTTTAAGATAACGTTGTACGATCCAAAACACGGATAGTGAGAGAGCAAGTATCTTAGGTCAGTCTCGTGCACCAAATATCGCTGTGCCAACGCGCACCATCGTGGAGCCGTTGCCAATAGCGGCTGTCATATCATTACTCATACCCATACTAAGCGTATCCCATGCTTTTAGTTCTGGATATTCTCGCTTTACCTTTTCAAATAACAGTTTGGTGCGTTTAAAAGCATCTGTGTCAGATTTGGCAGGAATAATCATCAAACCGCGTAATTGTAAGCGCTCATAGTCCTTAATAGCTGCTAGTAAGTCGGGCAAATCTTTAGGATGACAGCCTGACTTACTCTCCTCATCATCTATATTAAGCTGTATCAACACATTCAGTGGTGGCATGTCTGCTGGACGCTGATCGTTTAGACGTTTTGCAATGATGTCACGCTCAAGCGTTTGTACCCAATCGAAGTTTTCGGCAATATCGCGAGTCTTATTACGCTGAATATGACCAATATAATGCCATACGATAGAGACCGCATCAGGTTGATCTTGTAGAGCCTTGATTTTTTCAACGGCTTCTTGCAGATAGTTTTCACCAAAATCCCGTTGTCCTTGCTCGGCCAATATAGCGATCATATCAGCGGGCTTGGTTTTTGAAACTGCAAGCAATGTGACATCGGACGCTGGTCTAGTGCTTGCTTCTTGCTCCTTTACTAAGTCATTTGCCTGTTCGCATGCTTTAGTAATCTGTTTGTTAACCTGCTGCCAGTTCGCAATCAAACGATTATCATTCATATCCTACCCTTGCTGTTATATTCATTGTTACTGAAAACCTTAATTAAAAATGCTTGATAAAATTTTCTTAAGAAAATTAAGCCGTTAATCGTCATTATTTACATTTAATCTGTTTCTTTTATGATAGAAATTGACTATTATTGTTATTAATTTGTTACTTTAGCTCGCTTACACTGCTAGAGTAAGTATGAGCTGTAAATAAAGTAAGACTAGTGTTATTAGTTTCTTAATAACATTATTAAACTTAGAACAATATCAACATATAATCATTTTATTGCTTGTTTTTTACTGTACTGCTGGATAGGAACGTTCGACCATGGCTGAAAAAAGCAACTTAAGCATCGAAGATCTGCTGCGATTTACTGTGAAGCATAAAGCGTCAGATCTACATCTATCAGCTGGAATGCCCGCCGTTATTCGAGCCGATGGCGAAATCACACGTATTAATATGCCTGTTATGAGTCATCAAACCGTGCATCAGCTAATTTATGACATTATGAATGATAAACAGCGTGCCGACTTTGAGGAATTTTTTGAGACTGACTTCTCATTTGAGATTCCAAATCTAGCACGCTTTCGGGTAAATGCTTTTAATCAAAACCGCGGTGCTGGCGCTGTCTTTCGTACCATTCCTTCAGAAGTTCTCACTTTAGAAGACTTAGGAATGGGTGATGTATTCAAACAAGTTTCGAGCTTTAAACGTGGCGTGGTGCTAGTAACAGGGCCGACTGGTTCTGGTAAATCTACCACTTTAGCGGCAATGATCGACTATATCAATGATACACGTAAAGAGCATATTTTAACCATCGAAGACCCTATCGAATTTGTTCATGCATCAAAAAAAAGTCTTATCAACCAGCGTGAAGTCCACCGTGATACGTTAGGTTTTGAGCCTGCTCTACGCTCTGCACTACGAGAAGATCCAGACGTTATCTTGGTTGGTGAGTTACGCGACCTCGAAACCATTCGTTTGGCTTTAACCGCGGCCGAAACTGGTCACTTGGTGTTTGGCACTTTGCATACTAGCTCTGCTGCGAAGACAATTGACCGTGTGATCGATGTTTTTCCGGCTGCTGAAAAAGATATGATTCGTGCAATGTTATCTGAATCGCTACAAGCCGTTATTTCACAGACTTTATTACCAAAGCAAACAGGCGGACGTGTTGCCGCTCACGAAATTATGCTCGGTACACCGGCCATTCGCAATCTCATACGCGAAAACAAGATTGCCCAGATGTATTCTGCTATTCAGACTGGTGCTGGTGACGGCATGATTACACTTGACCAAACTCTCAAAAACTTAGTCAGCAAAGGCACTATTAGTAAAGACGTCGCTCGTCCTTATGCCAAACAGCCTGAAGCATTTATATAGTACTGGTACGACTCATTTATTTTTACGTTATTTTCAATACTTTCAACTTATTCTTTGATAACTCACTTTTAACTTGGATATGATATGGACTTCGATAAATTACTGCAACTCATGGTTAAAAAGAACGGCTCTGATTTGTTTATTACAGCTGGCGTCGCTCCTTCTATGAAAATAAACGGCACTATTTGTCCTGTAGGACAAGCGCCATTAACTGGTGAGCAAACTCTGCTTTTGGTCAAAAGTCTTATGACCTACAATCAGCAAAAAGAGTTTGAAGACACCAATGAATGTCAGTTTGCTATCTCAGATAAATCACAATTAGCACGTTTTCGAGTTAGTGCTTTTATGCAGCGTGATATGGCAGGCATGGTTTTACGAAAAATCGAAAACAAAATTCCAACGATTGAAGAGCTGCGCCTGCCTCCTTCGCTAAAAGAGTTGGCAATGAAAAAGCGTGGTATCATCTTATTAGTCGGTGCTACAGGGACAGGTAAATCAACCACACTTGCTTCTATGATCGGTCATCGTAACCAAAACTCTCATGGTCATATTATTACTATCGAAGATCCCATTGAGTTTGTACATCAGCATAAAGGCTGTATCGTTACGCAGCGTGAAGTTGGTGTCGATACTTTGTCATTTGAAGCTGGGCTAAAAAACACCTTGCGCCAAGCGCCTGATGTCATCCTTATTGGTGAAATTCGTAACCGTGAAGTGATGGACTATGCGATTCAATATGCTGAAACAGGACATTTGGTTTTTGCAACATTACACGCAAATAATGCCAACCAAGCTATTGATCGTATCATTCACTTCTTTGAAGCCGATCGCCATAATCAATTATTTATGGATCTATCGCTCAACTTACAAGCCATTGTCGCGCAGCAGCTTATCCAGACTCCGGACGGTAAAGGCTACCGTGCAGCGATTGAAGTGTTGCTTAACTCACAGCTGATTAGTGACTATATCCGTAAAGGGGAGCTACACGAAATCAAAGAGGTAATGACGCGCTCACGTGATAGCGGTATGCAAACCTTTGATCAGGCCTTGTTCGATCTATATGAAAATGGTGACATTACTTACAAAGATGCGATTAAACATGCTGACTCACCAAATGATTTACGTCTTAAGATCAAACTAAACAGTAAAAATGGCAGTAAAGACATTGAAGAAAACGCCAGCAGTTTATCTTTAAACATTAGCTAATAATCAGTGATTGATGTTACAAACCAATCACACAAACAAAAAACAGCTCTCAATTTGAGAGCTGTTTTTTTAGTTAAATCCATATCTATTTATTATTTTGCACTGTCTTTGCATTCTTGATTATTGCAAATTCCATATAACACTAATGAGTGCCCAGACAGTTTGAAGCCATGTTCTGCTGCTACCCTTAGCTGCTCTTCTTCAATGACTTCATTGTGAAACTCAATAATCTTCCCACAAACATCACAAACCAGATGATCATGATGCTCTTCTTGAGTAATTTCAAACACTGACAAATTGTTTTCAAAGTTATGACGTTCGACAATACCTGCTTGCTCGAACTGCGTCAATACTCGATAGACTGTTGCCAATCCCACATCTTCGCCTTGCTCAATGAGCGCCTTGTATACCTCTTCTGCACTCATATGATGCAGCTCTGCTCTCTCAAGTAGCTCTAAGATTTTAATACGCGGCAAAGTTACTTTTAATCCTGCTTTGCGTAAATCTTGGTTGGTAAAAGAAGCCATAATATCCCTTCTGACTGTTAAGTCTTAACAAATAAAAACTAAAAAATAGCTATAGCGAATTAGTAGTTAGGACGTGTCCCCATTTAAAAGTAATGATAAAAATGAGATAAATTGCAGCTATAAGCTTATGAATTGACACTATAAATTACTGAGTATATCAGGTAGCATTTGGTAAATAATGTCGTAAGTGGTAGGCAATTGCAAGTAAATGACGTATCATTTGTCCAAGATTGCCGGCAAGACCTGCATGAGATGTATTTAGCCGCGCCCAACCCATTTTTGTGAGCCATCTTACCATGATAAAGCTATTAAACCGTTTTCCACTTGGCCATCAATCATCTAACTATTCAGCCAATCTGCGCAAAGTTATGATTACTGCAACTCTTGGCGTCACTGTCGCCCTATCGGGTTGCTCACTATTTAGTGTTTATAGAATTGACTTACCACAAGGTACGCCAATCACTCAAACTCAAGCACAAAAACTACAAGTAGGTATGAATCAAAACCAAGTATTGTACATACTAGGCAGTCCTGCTATCAAAGACACATTGGCCCCCAATCGTTGGGATTATATCTACGACTACCAAGCAGGTACAGAAGGCGAGCGCAAAGGCATTACAGATGTCAAAAATGCCAGCCAGCATTTGATTGTCTACTTTGATGCCAATGGTATTGTCACTCGTATCGAAGGTATAGAAACCTTACCTCAATCTTAGTCTGAGCTAGAGACAGTCTTAGACCATTACTTTTGCTTTTTCTTATCACGTTTTTTGCGCTGAGACATGGGATCAGCGCTTAAGCTACGGTATACCTCAATGCGATCTAACGGTTGTAATATATAGCTTATAGGCTGCTTTTGTGCATAAATGCCTACATGCCAGCGCTTGGCAGTAGGGGTTGTCATACCTACTACCTGCTTACACCATAAAGCCAAGTTAGGAAACTGAATTAACCAGCCTGCCTGTTCTAGTGCTTCATATAAAGTCGTACCTTCAGCGACTTGCAATGTCATATAGTGCTGATGTTTTACATCTTCAGCATAAGCCAAATGTACTGTTATCATGGCCGACGTTTGGGAAGATTTAGCCGTATTCTCTATCAACTCAGCCACAGCATCATCCAACCTACTAATGCTAAAATCAGTGCTAACGGTACAATGAGACGAATGGCTACGCGCCATAGGTTGTACGATGCTTCACTGCCAAAGTTTAAAGACTTACGCAAGTGACTGATTTTCATATGCCAACCAGCAAATATAGACAACACCAACACTGCAATGCTACTTACTATAACCAGTAGACCCACTAGCCAAGCTGTCGGTACTATTGTGACTAGTAATAAACCTACAATCAATGTAATAACTAAGCTTACTACTAGACCAAATTTATGTGCCAGCTGCTGGGCACTATAATACAATAAATAGCTTGCCACAAATAACACACCTGCATGATATAGCAGCTGTCCAATGGGCGGCAGTGTCAAACCACTACTAAATAATGCAACAACACCGATAACCAGCTGTAGTACCCAAATAGGCAGCACCAGCTTAGCAGCATGGTAGGTATGAGGCGTCTTAGTTGAATGTAATTTAGTAGAGTGTGACTTGGTGGCATTGAGACCGTCTGGCTCTATTGCAGTTACTGTCTGCTTTGTGACTAAATGCTGACCAAACCAGTATAATCCAGTACCCGCTCCTACACTGACCAACGCCAGTGCAACCGCTCGTGCCCACTCAGTTAAGTTGATGTTAGTCACGGCAAATTCAACTTGCGGCAGTCCATTTGTCAAACCCATCACCAAGCCTACGACCATCAAACCCAAACCTATTGGTAGAGGCGCAACACCAAGCAAACTTAACAATACTGCAATCACCATCAAGCCGCCAGCGACCGCAAAAACTGGCAAGCTTGGCGCACTATTAAGCTCAGTCAGCGCAGATAACAGTCCACTACTTGCTCCAGATATAGCAAGGGCAGCGATAGCAATCGCAACTACCGCTGTCAACCAACCAAAGCTACGCCATAATGGACTAGCATCAGCTTCGCGAGTAAGCTTTTGCATGCCTGCTAAAGGCGCCTCAATACTGCGATACGCTAAAGCAATCTCTGCATAAATAACGGGCAACGAAACCAATACCATCGCAAATAGCCATAGTAACCAAAAGTCTATCTCACCAATTGAAGTGGGTGTAAACCAGCGAAAAAGCAGTAGTGGCAACAGTGCTGCCATAAAATAAGAAGCATAGCGGACCATCATAATCTCAATCCAAACGATCTAAAGTGAATAACAATAGGCAATTATACAGACCAATGAAGAGGGCTGTATTTATTTATACGATATAGGGACAGGCAGCTATAAAAAAACCCCGAAAACGGGGTTTAATGATTAGCTAAGCGGCGCTTAATGAACAGCGCTGATATAATCTGACAAGATACGAATGTCACGATCTGATAGTCTCGCTGCTACTGTCTGCATCATACCCATCTCGCCTTCTTTGGCTGCATCATTGACACGTTTTTGATCTTCGCTTGCAATATCATCCACGCGGCCTGCTGCACGGAACAGCTTTAGCTGAGTAGCAATATATTCAGCATGCTGTCCTCCCAAACGTGGGAAAGCTGCAAACTCGTTACCAGCAGCATCTGGACCATGACAACCAGCACACCCAATCACACCGCGTGACTTATCACCACCCAAATAAAGCTTGGTTGCTTCTTGATTGGTTGCAGGATTACCAAAGCCTACACCCCAAGGTGCCTGCTCGGCATAGTAACCTGATACATCAGCAAGATCTTGCTGAGACAAGTTGGCAACTTGGGACTGCATGATACCGTTTTTACGATATCCAGATTTAAAATTGACCAATTGCTTATATAGATACTTTACATTTTGACCGCCAAGATTTGGCTGAGCTGGTACGACACTCACTCCGTCAACACCGTGACAAGCGGCACATACCGTTTCTGCAATTTGTTTACCCGCATTAGCGTCATATTCAGGAACAATAATAGCAGCTTGTACGCTGAAACTTGCAACACATAAGCTGGCGGCAGCGATTAACTTTTTCATTGATACAGATCCTACTAACTCGCCGTAAGCATTAACTTGATTGATTGTATTAACATAACACTCACCAAATCATACAAGCGCGTCTATAGCTTGACAGAATCAATCATGCGATTTGAGGTGTTAATAACAAGCAGCCCGAAAGCACTTACTAACATCAGGGTTTATTTGCAATTATTATAGCAAGACTTTAAAGAATTTGCCTACTTAATCATAGTAACTAACGTTTTTTATCGAAATTCAAGCTCAATATATATTCTATAAACCATTTATCTTTTGCATAAAAAGGTACAGGCTATCATTAAAATACCTTAAGCTTTTACAATAGCATTGTTAACTAGATTCTTATCTACTTACTCATATATTCAATCAATTTTCGATAATCGTCATCGCTACAACTATTACATAATCCGCCTGCTGGCATCTGTATCATGCCGCCCTTTACAGAATTAATCAGTGCTGGCATACCTTTTTGCTTTATAAGGCGTTGCCACTGAGCGCTATCACCTTTCTTTATAGCGTTTAATGCACCACTGTCATGACAAGCTGCACATGAGTCATCGTAGGTTTGGGGGATATCAGCTGCTGTATGACCACTTGTCATAGGCAAACTTAAGACAAGTGCAATCATACTACTGCTCAAAACCTGGCGTGTTTTAGTGGTATTGATATTTAATAAACGCATACGATATCCCCTTTAACTGAATAACCATGGAATACTTATATCTATAATTATTCGATACATAGACTTGTTAACCGATAATATCTTATATTGTAACGATATATGTCGAGTTAAAGTAGTGTTATCGCGTTTAGGGTTAGTAACGTTTAAGCGCTAGACGATAATTTTTGCTAAGCTGTTATTCACTTTAGTGTTATGCTGTCATATATAGAACGACAGAACAGAGATAAGTTATACAATAAACAGATTACCGTAATACTCATCATTTATCTGACTGCTTATTTATATTCAAAGATACTCTAAAGCCTATATAATCAACGTTACCGCTGATTCCTTGTCTTTTTTTGACCGGTTCTGCATTATTATTCCAAACTTCGTTTCAAATTTTTTGATTGTTAATGAGTCATTTATGAGTACCCCGTTTAAAGATGTTGCCGCTGAACATGCGGCGTTTAATACCAAAGCCCGCCAGCGTATTCAACAAACTGAATTTATGACGTCGGCGCCTACTTTTCGTCTCTGCCCACCTGATATCGGGCTAGAAGTGGCTTTTGCAGGACGTTCAAACGCAGGTAAATCCTCTGCTATCAATGCTTTAACCAATCAGCGCCAGCTTGCCCGCTCGTCTAAGACTCCGGGACGTACGCAAATGATTAATTTTTTTAGCATTGGAGATACCAACAGACGCTTAGTCGATTTGCCAGGTTATGGTTATGCAGCTGTCCCGCTTGAGATGAAAAAAGAATGGCAGGTCGAACTAGAAGAGTATCTGGTATCGCGCTCAAGCCTTGCAGGTTTAGTGCTTATGACTGATATTCGCCACCCTCTTAAATTCTTTGATGAGCAGATGCTACATTGGGCCAAAGATGGCGAGTTGCCTGTCCATATCCTATTAACTAAAGCGGACAAACTCAAATATGGTGCGTCAAAAAACGCTCTACTTAATACTCGCCAAGCTCTCAAAAAATTGGGCTTGAACTGTACCATTCAGCTGTTTTCTGCATTAAGAAAAGAGGGTCTTGATGAGCTGGCAGGTGTAATGGGAAATTGGTACGACTATAAACTTGATAATGACAAGCTCGTCGAATCGGATCTTCAGACATTTGATACTACCCAACAAGACGCTGACCAAAAAGATGCTGAGTCACAAGATAAGCAGCAAGACAACGAATAACCATCATCTGTAACAAACTAAAAGGGTTTATCATTATCTTGATAAACCCTTTTTTTGCTTATTATGTCTTTATTTTAACCACATAGCAGCTCAGTTAAAGCTTGGGGCTTATTATGTCTTTTATTTTAACCACATAGCAGCTCAGTTAAAGCTTGGGGCGTATCAACTTGATAAGTAGGCTGCTGAGCGGCAAGCTCTTCATTGGTTGCTGTACCATAATCTACAGCGATGCTAGTCATGCCAAGCTTATTTGCCATTTGAATATCATATACACTGTCACCGATAAACACAGCTTTAGATATACTATGCTGCGTATGCTCTAAGATATCTGTCAGCATCTGCGGGTTGGGCTTGGAGCCTGACTCATCAGCACAACGAGTTATTTCAAAGTAGTGCTGGCTAGCAGAGGCGGTAAGCACCCTATCAAGACCCCGTCTTTTTTTACCTGTCGCTACAGCCAATTTGCGGCCTTGCTGCTGCAACGTTTGCAACATGCCTTCTATAGGAGTAAAAAACGGTGTGCGGTGACTGTTAGGAATGTAGTAGTCAGCATAGCTTTGTTGAATAGCCAGCTTTTGTAGCTCATTTGCTTGCGGGTATAAAATCTCGATACCATTCATCAGACTTAGACCGATGATATCCCTAACCGCTTGGTCTGTGGTACAAAAACCATGCGCCTCTCCAGCGACATGCATGGATTCAACGATTAAACCGATTGAATCCATTAAAGTACCATCCCAATCAAAGATAACTAGGCTCTTATCTGCCAAGCAATGATTAGATTGTTTGCTCATAAATTTACCTTAACGTACGCCAATAAACCAAAAATTCAACAACAATACATTAATATAGAGGCATTAAGCTTATTCTGGCAATGCGATTTGCTCCGGCAACCAGTCTGCCATATCGTCTGGTAACGGGGCAGTAATGGTTTTATAACCTGGAATATCTAGTCGCCATGCGTGTAAGCACAAGCGATGGACACCTGACTTGTCATGTACATTGTATTTGTCATCACCTAAGATAGCATGACCGATATGAGCCAGATGCACACGTATTTGATGCGTACGTCCTGTCAATGGCTTGGCTTCAATCAAGCTGACTGGCTGATCTGCCAGCAGAAAACGGCTATGTACGGTAATATCCGTTTGGCTCTCTTTAGATTGAGGGTCCTGATTTTGTGCAGCACTGCCATCCACTTTGACACGGCGCTCACCGTTAGCAAGCGTGTAACGTAGCAATGGGGCATCAATACGTTGCTCATTAAGAGCAGGCTGTCCTTTTGCCAGACAAAGATAATGCTTTTGAATGGTTTTGTCGACCAGATGCTGCTGCAACACTTTGAGTGTTGAGCGCTTCTTAGAAATCATAAGCAGACCTGATGTGTCTTTATCAATGCGATGTATAAGCTCTAGGTATTTTTTACCAGTCACTTCACGCATGGCTTCGATGACACCAAAGTCAAGACCACTACCGCCATGTACTGCGATACCAGATGGCTTATTGAGCACCAGCAGCCCATCATCTTCATATACGACGCGCGCTAATAGACTATTGGCGAACTCAGTACTAATGATTGGTTTTTCACGGGTTGCCAGCTGTATAGGTGCGATACGTACGACATCTTCGCGCTCTACTCTATCATGCGCTTTACAGCGCTTATTGTTCACTCGAACCTCATCTGACCGTATCATTTTATAGATATGGGATTTTGGTAGCCCTTTTAAGCGGTTTAATAAAAAATTATCTAAGCGCTGATCGTGCTGATGGCGTGTGACTTCAAGGTAGTTAACCTTTCCAAAGTTACTAATCTCATCATCAGCGCTTTGTGGGCGTGTCCTGCTGTTAAATATCGCCGGAGCTTCATGGGTAGGTGCGTCGTCAGTCATTTTAGAGTTTGTCATTTTTAGTTAGGTATTTACACAAAGATTTGCTATAGTTTACCATGTTGAGCGCCAATTAAGCAGAGACTAGGACAATAATCGTTATTGTCTTAAACAACTTGTTGTTATCATCATTACTTGCTAGTGATGAGTCAATCTTGCGATTTTTGTACGCATCATCTACTTTCAGGACAAGATGCCTAGTAACATAGGCATCGCGTTCAATAAAAGGTATTTATACCAAATTGATCGCTTTGGTAATGATGGCAAACGTGCCAAATTATCAAGCGGTAATAGTACACAACTACTCATTAACACACGACCACGACTTGATTTTTTTGATCATTGGGTTGGTGCAACTGAGCAAGTGATGTTAATCCGATGTTAAGAGTTTAGCGCTGCCTAAATATTGGCGGTCAAACAGATAAACTGATTGTCATACAAACAATATATATCCACCGAGCTGATGAGCCGGTTACCTACTCTGTTTGCCAAGTACGCCCCGCTGAATAACAGTGCAATGGCACTCATAACTTAAGATTCTAAAACAGTTAGATGTTATAAAATAATAGATAGATAAAACAATTGAATTAATTTGAGCTGATATGAAGACGTTCGCTGGCGTTAACAGTTTAGAAAATAAACAAAACGGCGAATAAATTGTGACTTTGTGGTAAGTGCTTATATACCTTTACAACGTAAATTAAGCACATTTTATATGTTAATACTCCTTGTAAAACTTACCAAGGTAACGTGTTGGACACTAGCCTTGAAACCAGTACAAGATGATTGGCATTAGATCCTGTTACAGCCCTACACTCTGTATCAAAATTACTTAGAACAATTATTTTAGTAGCTTTGCAGTCGTTAATTTAAAACATAGACGTTGATTTTGTATCAGTTACCGGCGACTATGGACTAAGCTACGATGACCACTTAATTCGATACTGGTATTTATCTGATTTTGTCCGAGCAGTACGCTTGCTCTACATTTACTGGTTTTAGTATTGGCATGACTTGTCATTGCAACTTTACTTTGATTATATTTATATTGTTTGCTGTCCAGTTGGCAGCCTGAATAATCTGTTAGTGCTTTTTATTATTAAAGCGTTTGATATTAGAGTTTTTATTCAGAACCACTCAATATAGTAGCCCTTCTCGTCGTTGTCCTGTGCACTCATAGGATAATAGTATGAAACGCATTTTGATTAACGCCACCCAAAACGAAGAAATTCGTGTCGCCTTGTGTAAAGGCAATCATCTCTACGATTTTGATTTAGAAAACCGTACCCGCGAACAAAAAAAATCTAACATTTATAAGGGTCACGTTACCCGTGTCGAACCATCGCTTGAAGCAGTATTCGTTGAATATGGTTCACAGCGTCAAGGGTTTTTGCCTATTCGTGAAATCTCTACTGAATATCTAAGTGGCAACCCACGTGACGAAAGCATCAAAAAACTTATCAAAGAAGGCGATGAGCTGATTGTTCAAGTTGAAAAAGAAGAGCGCGGTAACAAAGGCGCAGCCCTTTCAACTTATGTATCGCTAGCTGGCCGCTATTTGGTGCTGATGCCAAACAACCCTCGTGGGGGCGGTATTTCGCGCCAGATCTCGGGCAAACTGCGCGAAGATATGAAGCGTATGCTTGGCAATCTTGACTTGCCTAAAGGTATGAGCGTCATCATTCGTACTGCAGGTATTGGCAAAACTCAAGAAGATCTGCAACACGACCTAAATCATCTGCTTAATATTTGGCAAGCCATTCAAGAGCAAAACAAAAAGTACCCATCACCGCGTCTGGTCCATCAAGAAGCAGGTGTTGTGACACGTGCGGTACGTGATTATCTGCGTGATGACATCGCTGAGATTTGGATCGATAACGAAAACGCTTACATTGAAGCGGCAGGATTTATCGATGCAGTCATGCCAACGCAAGCGGACAAACTACGCAAATATACTGACTACGAGCCGATGTTTGCACGCTTTAATATCGAAAAACAGATCGAGACGGCTTACCAGCGTGAAGTACGCCTGCCATCTGGTGGCTCTATCGTCATTGACCAAACTGAAGCGTTGGTGTCTATTGACATCAACTCGGCTAAGTCTACTAAAGGTTCAGACGTCGCCGAAACTGCCTACCATACCAACTTAGAAGCAGCTGATGAAATTGCCCGTCAATTACGTCTGCGCGACATGGGCGGCTTGATTGTCATTGATTTCATTGACATGAATGATAATAAGCATCAAAAAGAAGTCGAAAAACGTCTGGTTGATGCGACCAAATATGATCGCGCTCGTGTCCAGTTCGGTGAGATATCTAAGTTTGGTTTGATGGAGATGAGCCGTCAACGTCTGCGCCCATCGTTAGAAGAGTCTACCGGTTACATCTGCCCGCGCTGTCATGGCAACGGTATGATTCGTGACTTGCGCTCATTATCACTATCTATCATGCGCCAAATCGAGCAAATCGCTCTAAAAGAGCGTCAAGGTGAAGTACAAGCAGAAGTACCAACTGATATTGCCGCATTTATCTTAAATGAAAAACGTGACAGCTTGGTTTATCTTGAACAAGATAGCGGCACACGTATTACTATTTTGCCACACGCTCACTTAGAGTCACCCAATTTTAAATTGCACTTTAATCGTGATGGTTTTGCACCGACGAGCTATGAGCGTATCACCGATACGCAGCAACAAGAACATAGCGACCTTGGTTATGACGTTGACTGGCAAACGTCAGAAAAGGAACGCCCTGAGCAGCAGCCTACTCGTCAGCCGCGTAAATCAGCTGATAACCAAAGTAGCCCAGACAACCGTGCAAGCAATCAAAGTAACGGACGCGCGTCATCATCGAATACTGGCCAAAACAGCAATCGACACAATGGCTCAAATAACGAAACAAAAAATACAGACCACAATCAAAACAACCATAGGCGTACTGACAAGACGTCAGAGAGTACGCAAGTCTCCTCAGCGCGTGCTGCTACAGACAATATTGCACAGAGCAAGCAGCAGGCCTCTACTACGCAGCCAAAAGCCGTTGCTTGGCTGTCTAATCTGTTTGCACAAGCTCCACAAGCACAAACTGCAAATAGTGTTAGTAGTCGTGATGCCGCTGAAGCTATTGAAGCACTAGTCAATACAGGTGCTCAAAGCTTGGGTTCATTCGGACATGTTGATCATACAGCGTTAGATAATAGCCAGCACTCATCCATTCAAAATGACGATCAGCAAAACGTACATACGCAAGACGATAGCAATGTTCAAGGTGGCAATCAACCATCAAAACAAAGCTTTCATAACGATGACGACGATAAAAAAGGGAGTCATAGCGACGATAGAAGAAAGCGTAAGTCACGCAAATCAAAATCTTCTAAATCTCGTCAAAGAAAAGATCAGCGCGATGACAGCGATAGCGTAAATAATAGTACAGATAGTACCAGCAACAATAAACAGTCTGATACGCAAGAGGCAAGTGAACGCGATAACAAGCGCGCCCATGATCGTAACGGCAATCGTCAAGACAGTCGTCAAGATAACCGCCAGAACAGTCAAAATGGTAATGGGCGTACAGAGGACAATACCTCAAGCGAGCAATCACGTACGAAACGTAAACCCCATAGCCAGCGTAACTCACGTGGTAAGCTTGAGCGCGGCGAAACCTTAACAGCTGACGATAATACCAAGCAGCATAATCAGCAATCTGCTGCTAGTGCAGCAAAAGGTAAATCACAAGCGCATGCTCAGCGCGATCAAGATCCCAATGAAGTCATACTACAGGTCAATGAAGCGCCGTCCAAGATTAAGGCTTCAGAAGTAGTGCATCTTTCTTTGGACGATAGTAAATCTGCTCAATCATCGTCTAAAGCTAAAGATACGCAAGAATCTGGGCATCAGACTGTCGATGACAAAAACACGACTGCCAAACAGCGTCATAAAGACAAGTCTGAAACGACCACGGCTAAGTCAGAAGATCGCTCATCATCCGCTGCGAGTAGTACTAAACCTACTGAGAGCTTAGTTGAGAACAAGGCTCAAAGCGCTGAGTCAAAAGGCAATTCATCTGATAGCACATCAGCAGTTGGAAATACCGAAAAAGCCTCTAACGCGCAGGAAACCTCTCAGCCATCGGCTCAAAAAGTAGATTTGGAGCCAAAAGCAGCTAAAGCTAGCAGCGTACAATCCGTTGCTGTTACCCAGCCCGCTGAAAACGATGAGTCTAAAAATGGTAATAAAGCTGATGTGAGCAGCAGTACAAATGAGGTTGCAAGAGGCAATACCGCTCTCATGTTTACTCGCGAAGCATTATTTGCGGCGCGCTATGTGACTGCTAATAAGTTTGGTCAAGCAAGCAACGACCCGCGTGTCGTCCGTCGTCAGCAGTCAACGCCAATCGCTGAGACTAACGCGCAAGCCAGTCTTGCACCTGCTACCATTCGCGGTACAGTTGGTGAGTTTATTCATGCAACGTTAGCAGATGCCCAAAGTCGTTTGGCAGACAAAGGGGTCATCAGCTGTTTTATTCAAGCGATTGAAGCACATGCACAGCATACTCAAGCTGCTGACACTCCTGACGTTGACGCTAGTTCTGCAGACGATAGCCAAGGTGAGGCTTTTGATTTTAGCAATTATGGTTACCAGCCTTTAGATGCTGATTACTTGACTCGGTTTGATGCCATGACTCAAGCAGTTAGTCAATTTGCTACTGCGCAAGGTAAGACAGAGGTGGCACCGCAGGCTATTAATAAACGTGCTATTAACGATCCGCGTGGGCAGCATCCCGACTACCGTGCTGAAGAACAGGCGACATTGAATGTACCTGATGCGCAGTTAGATGAGTCAAAACAAGGCGTCCAATCTGAACAGGTGGCAGATTCTCAAACTACTGAGACCGATCATGAGACTAGCACTGATGACCATCAAGTTGATGCTCATGAAACTGCAGCCGCAGCATTGGCCAGTGAAGTACAAGCTGACGACATCACTGTTGAGAGCGAACAGCTATTAAAAGCAGATCAGGCATTACTTGACGATAGCAAAGCTGGTGAGCATGCCGATGCTACAAAAGAGGACAGTCAAGCAGCTAAATCAAAGACGACTATTGCTAGTTATAAAAATATGATTGAAAGTGTCGCTGAGCAGCTGCTGCCACAGACTGGTATGTTTAATTTGACCACGCCAAAGGTACCAAAAGCGCGTAGTCGTAAACCAAAGTCTGAACATATAAAACCTACGCAAGCTGAAAAGTCTGAAAATAACCACTCAAGTAGCGACAGTTAATGGTTAGCCTTGATATAGTTTGTATAATTGGTATAACGCAACTTTTATAGCCATCTTATACTTAATAATCTAAAAAGCCCCAAAGTTAACAGTAACTTTGAC
>NZ_LNUO01000023.1:0-15348 GCF_001462175.1 Psychrobacter sp. ENNN9_III | reverse complement strand
CCTTTTCAATATTTGTATAGTGCTAAGCTAGCGTCGATGTTAGGAAACTCTAATGAGCAGAAGCTCCGTTACCACGTAACTTATTAACCATCGTAAAGATAGCAACAACCACTGCCCCAATGATAAAGCCTATCAAACCATTTAATAGTGCTGTCGTCACGCTTTCAAAAATACCAGTTAAGTGCGCCAGATCCTCTACTCCATGATGTAAAAAACTGATACCGTGCACTAAGATACCACCGCCTACTAAGAACATCGCCAACGTACCAGCGATAGATAGAAACTTCATCAGTTTTGGTGCAGCGGCAAACATCACCTTACCAAGTTTTTGTTTAAAACTGCTTTCTTGTTTCATTAAATGCAAGCCTGCGTCATCTATTTTGACAATACCAGCAACCAAACCGTAAATACCAACTGTGATAGCAATCGCTAAAATAGACAATACCAGACTACGCTCTAACAATGTGGCACTCGCCGTTGACCCCAAAGCGATGACGATAATCTCTGCTGATAAAATAAAATCTGTACGTATCGCGCCTTTTATTTTTCTCTTTTTCAAACGCCACCAGATCCACTGTTTCATCGGCATTGGCAAGGCGACGCGCACTTTGTTCTTCGTCATGCGGCAAAGCATGTGGCCAAAATCTATGGATAACTTTTTCAGCACCTTCATAAACCAAAAATAAACCACCGCACATTAATAAAAAAGTAACCAGTGGCGGATAAACGGCACTGATAAGCAGCGCAGCTGGCACCAAGATAAGTTTATTAACAAATGAGCCTTTTGCTACCGCCCAAACGACGGGTAACTCGCGATTGGCTTTGACGCCGGTAACTTGCTCAGCATTTAGCGCAAGATCATCACCCAATACGCCAGCGGTCTTTTTGGCCGCAACCTTAGTCATTACTGAAACATCATCTAATATCACACTGATATCATCAAGTAGGGTTAATAAACTGGCACCTGCCATGCTCTCTCCTTAGCGTAAAACCGCTCAAATAGTGAATAAGTATTAAAATTGATCATGTTGATTTATCTTATTTACTGTAGCCTACTGAGCTACTGCAACATATGAAATAGTAGGAATGTAGCTTATTTTACTTTTTTGTTCACCCATCACCAAATTATTAGTTAAGTAAGTTTTGGTTTTAACTGTCATTTAAGTAAGTTTTGGTTTTAACTGTCATTTATAAAAATATGTTAGTATATGGCACTTTATCACTATTTATGTTATGACTCACTTCTTACTTTATAATCAAGATGATTCGTCATCATAATAAGGGTGCTGTAGCTTAGAATTTATTCGTTTGACTGCTGATAAATAAAGAGACTTATATTGCCTGTCTTTACGCTAAGTTTTTTATCAAAATCATGATCAAGCGCGCCCGCCTATAGGAAATGCCGTATGTTCTTATCCTCTATATCTACTGGTCTAAAGCCTGCTAACATCTCTACTCGTCGTAAGCTCTCAGGCGCCATTATCAGTGCGCTACTAGTTACTGTTGCGACAGGCTGTTCAAACAATACTCCTGATACTACCAGCAAGACCAGTGTGGTAAGTAGCACAAAGGCAAGTAGTGCCACTAATGCCCCCAAACCTGCTGCCGATAGTGATCAATCGGTCGTTTCAGCATTACAGTCAAACCTAGAAGCGTCTGGTATTAACGAAAATATCGTCTCAGCAGTGCCAACAGAGATGGACGGTATTTACTGGGTAACTGCTGAAGGGTTGCCGGCATTTTTTACTGATAAGTCAGGCAAGCACATCATTCAAGGCCAGATTATCTCTGTTGGACAAGGCGAGCCTGTCGATATCAGTGGCGCATTAGTTGCTCGCACCGCGCAAGAGGCTCTCAAAGCTGTAGACAAAAAAGACATGATCATTTATCCAGCCAAAGGCGAAACCAAGTCAGTGGTGTACTCTTTTACCGATGCTGATTGTCCTTACTGCACCAAATTGCATGCAGAAATGGATGAGATCAATGCGCTAGGAATTGAGGTTCGTTATTTGGCCTGGCCTCGTAGCGAAGGAAGTATCCCTAAAATGGAAGCCATCTGGTGTAGTGAAGATCGCGTTGCCGCTATGGATCAGGCAAAATCAGGCGCCAATGTCATGGCTCCTAGCTGCGAGAGTCCAGTAAAAGAGCAAATAGCACTGGGCGCTCGCCTTGGGGTTCGCGGAACGCCTGCCATCTTTACCGAATCTGGTCAGCAGATCGGTGGTTATCTGCCAGCCAAACAATTGGCACAAACAGCGATTGATGCCAGCTAACTATCTGCCATAATATCATCGGCTTTGGCGATAGTCAGTTTGGGTAGACGCCACAATTGCTTGTCGGTATGATACGGTGAGACATTATATAAAGGTGGCTTTCTTAGCAATAGCTAACATCTCAATAGCGACATCTACTTTTTATACAATCTACAATCATTTAATTTTCTGAGGATACTGTGAGTAAATCCATCAAACTAGCGATACTTGGCCTAGGTACCGTCGGTACTGGCGTGGTCAACCTAATCAATGACAACTTATCCGAGCTTAAACGTCGTAGTGGACGCGACATTATTATTACCGAAGTCGGTACACGCCGTCAGCGTGATGATATCGATCCTAGTATCGTCCAAAATGATGATTTGATGGCAATTGCTGCCAGTGATAACGTCGATATCGTCATTGAAGTCATTGGTGGTACAACTCTCGCCAAAGACATCATTATGCACGCCATCAAGAATGGCAAACACGTCGTTACCGCTAATAAGGCGTTACTTGCTGAACATGGCAATGAGATATTTGCGTTGGCTGAAGCGCATCATGTGCATGTGGCTTATGAAGCTGCAGTGGCAGGTGGTATTCCTATTATTAAGGTGATGCGCGAAGCACTTGCCGCCAATAAAATAGATTGGCTGGCCGGCATTATTAATGGTACTGGCAACTTCATCATGACTGAGATGCGTGATAAAGGCCGTCCATTTAAAGACGTTTTGACAGAAGCTCAAGAGCTTGGCTATGCTGAGGCAGACCCGACATTTGATGTTGAAGGTATTGATGCCGCTCACAAGCTTGCCCTACTTGCCTCTATCGCCTTTGGCATTCCATTACAGTTTGACAAAGTATATTGCGAAGGTATCACTGGTATTACGCTACAAGACGTCAACTATGCTGAAGAGCTGGGCTATCGTATCAAGCACTTGGGCTTTGCCGTTCGCCGTAACAGTGAAGATGAGCAGCAAGACAGCGCTGGCATTGAGCTACGTGTACATCCAACGTTGATCCCGCAAGATGCTTTACTTGCAAATGTGAATGGGGTGAAAAACGCTGTACTGGTTAACTCACATCCTCTTGGACAAACGCTGTATTGCGGTGATGGTGCAGGTGCAGGTGCAACCGCCTCTGCAGTGATGGCAGATGTCATGGACCTTGTACGCGTACTGGGCAACCATGACGATAGCGAGCACAGTCATCATGTCCCTCATTTAGCGTTTATGCCAGAAGAACTCTCTGATACGCCCGTGTTGCGTGCAGAGCAGATGATTACAGGCTACTATTTGCGTGTGCATGCTTATGACAATCCAGGCGTGCTAGCAGATATCACTCGCATCTTAAGTGATGCTGGTATCAATATTGATGCCATTTTACAAAAACCTGCTCACAAACTT
Organism: Psychrobacter sp. ENNN9_III; assembly: GCF_001462175.1. Lineage (NCBI taxonomy): Bacteria > Pseudomonadati > Pseudomonadota > Gammaproteobacteria > Moraxellales > Moraxellaceae > Psychrobacter > Psychrobacter sp. ENNN9_III. The sequence continues at coordinate 11,690 of NZ_LNUO01000023.1, read as the reverse complement.
GGACAAGTACCTGTCATTATTTTGACATTACCGGTCGTCGAAAGTCAGATGAATCTAGCGATTGAAAAAATTGAAAGATTAACTGCGGTTACAGATAAAGTCGTCCGTATTCGACTAGACGAATTGGCCCAATGACATAAAGCAGTAATGACCAGCGAGTTATTTTGATACACCTTGATTTTTATCTTGACAATGCACATTATAGTAATGATTCTTTATTAACAATTAGTGAAGCACAGTGTTCATCTAAAGCGCTGAGTTTTAATTTAAAATAGGTAAATAAGGCAGAACAACGATGTCGAACGATGCAATTGTAATTATTAACGGTGCGCGTACGCCAATGGGCAGTTTTCAAGGCGCTTTAAAAGATGTCAGTGCTACAGAATTAGGTGCGACAGCTATCAAAGCAGCTGTTGAACGTTCGGGCGTAAGCAATGACAATATTGATGAAGTCATCATGGGTTGTATCTTGACCGCTGGATTGGGTCAAGGTCCTGCTCGTCAAGCAATGCGTAAGGCAGGTCTGCCTGATGAGACTGGCGCGGTGACTATCAATAAGCTTTGTGGTTCAGGCCTAAAAGCAGTCATGCAGGCGCATGATGGTATCAAAGCAGGTAGCTTTAATGTCGCTGTCGCTGGTGGTATGGAGTCGATGACAAATGCCCCATATCTTATGCCAGGGTCACGTGGCGGCTATCGCATGGGTCATAAAGAAGTCAAAGACCATATGTTCTTAGATGGTTTAGAAGATGCAGAGACTGGTCGCTTGATGGGTCAGTTCGCGCAAGAGATGGCCGATGAAAAAGGCTATACGCGTGAGCAAATGGACGAGTTTGCGATCGAATCGCTTAACCGTGCGTTGACTGCGATTAAAGATGGTCATTTTAAAAATGAGATTGAGCCTGTTACTTTTAAAACTCGTAAAGGCGAACAAACAGTCGAAAATGATGAAGAGCCAGGTCTTGCTAACGCAGAGCGTATCCCTAACCTACGTCCTGCATTTGCCAAAGAAGGTACTATCACTGCAGCCAATGCCAGCTCAATCTCAGATGGTGCAGCAGCTGTCGTTATGATGAAAGAGTCACAAGCACAGTCTGAAGGCTTAGACTATCAAGCTCGTATTATAGCGACTGCCTCTAACTCACGTCATCCAAGTGAATTTACCATTGCTCCGATTGGTGCTATCGAAAAAGTATTGGCTAACGCAGATTGGTCAGTTGAAGAAGTCGACCTTTGGGAGATCAATGAAGCCTTTGCGATGGTAACGATGGCGACGATGGATGCATTAGATATTGATCACGCAAAAGTTAATATCGAAGGTGGTGCTTGTGCTTTAGGTCATCCTGTAGGTTGCTCAGGCGCTCGTATCCTGATCACGCTTATCAACTCATTAGAGCGTACTGGCGGCAAAAAAGGTATTGCAACCTTATGTATTGGCGGTGGTGAAGCAGTAGCAGTGGCTATTGAATTGCCTTAATTAAAAGACGCTGTCAAAAGCTTTTGTCATGACGCTATTAGATGTGTCGTCACAATGCATTTAGTCAGATGACTGTTTAATACTGATAATCATGATATTAATAATTCCATAACCGTACTATTAATTAATAGTACGGTTTTTTTTGTATGTAAGACATACAAAAATATGGCTAATATTTATCAGTGTAAAAATGCGTTAACTTATACCCAATCGATGTTATGACACTTACAGCCTATTACACGCAATTACGTCAGTTGCACATTTTGCTACCTTGCTCATATATCTCAAGTAAAATCGCGATGTTACGATAATTACAAGTTGATGCAGTCATTGCTTATAACTGCAAATCTATGACTGCAACTAATGAAGTAGAGGAAAGGTCAGTGTATTCTGACTTATTCAACGACATATTTATCATTGGCGTTATTTTTTGACGCTACTATTTATTTACAATTAAAATTAATCATTTACTCATATAAAAGGAAGACAATAATGAGCCAACTAATTCGCTTACAAGATATTCAAGCAACTCACCGTGATCTTATTGGTGATGACTATTATGATCCAACAGGCAAGACTGCCTATGGTGTCAACGAAGAAAAAATCGGTAAAATCGATGGCGCACTAGTAGAAGATACTACTGGTCGTATTCGCTATCTAATAGTCGATGCAGGCGGCTGGTTTAGCTCAAAAGAAGTCTTAGTACCAGCAGGTCTAGCTCGTATTGTCGGTGATGACGTGTTCTTTGATAGTTTGACCAAGTCACAAGTCGAAGCCATGGAAGAGTATGACCATGACTATCAGTACAGCTATAAAGAGCAGTATGAAAAAGACCGTCAAGCATTTGTCGCTGATTCTGTACCAGAGACTGAGCGCCGTGATATAGCTGACGCTGATTATAATGCGCCAAATACACTAGAGCTACTAGAAGAGCGTTTGACAGTAAACAAAGATCGCATCGTGGCAGGCCTAGTAAAAGTTGGTAAGCATGTTGTGACTGAAGAGCGTAACGTTGAAGTAGATCTTGAAGAAGAACATGCAAATATCCAACGTACCAATGTAGATCGTCCGACAGATCGTCGTATCGGTGATGTCACAGGTAACGAGTCTATCGAAGTTGAACTAGAAGCTGAACGTGCTCGTGTTAATAAAGAGACTTACGTGTCAGAAGAAGTAAACGTCGGTAAAACCACTGAACGCCACACTGAAACTATCGCAGAGACTATTCAGCGTGAAGAGTTAGATATTGATCGTGATGGTAATGTTGTTGACCGTGAAGGTAATATCGTAGACCGCGATGGTATTACTGCTGAAGATGTACGTAGCGCACGTGGTATGTAATATTCTGATCTATCGTTTATCCTAATATGATAATTACGATTAGGTAGCGTGAATATATAACTGAGCAATAAAGCTCGGTGAATTAAGGTCAGAGTTTGTCTCTGGCCTTTTTTTATGTCTTCTTTATGAATTGTAGACTTTATCTATCGCAATTTAATCATACTAGTAAAATGCTTGCTAATAATAAGGAACGTAATGATGAATACTAACCATGAAAAAAAGACCCATGATACACACGATGCGAATGAAAACTTGAGCCAACGTCCAGATAGCGTAACGTCCTCAGCGACTACGGCAAAGCTAGAAGATCATGCAGGTGAGAATAAGCTAGCAGCTCCTGATACTGTGAGTGATAGTGCTATTACTAATCGTCTAGAGCTGTTAGAAGAGCGTCCAGTCGTCAATAAGGAACGCTTAGACGTTGGTAAAGTGACGGTAACCAAGCATACTCACACCAAGTCTATTGAAGTACCTATTGAGCTGGTAGAAGAGTATGTCACAATTCGTACTGAATACAACGATGCCGAAAGCCAAGACTTGCTATCAGGCAGCTATGACGAAAAAGACATCTTGCGCCATGTTGAGCCATCATTAGACAGCAAGGCAGTAGTCACTATCAATGGTAAGCAGATAGAAGTCGGTGACGCGCCTGTCGAGATCGTTTTATCACGTCAAGTAGCGACTGTGACAAAAGAGACTTATGCTATTCAAGAAATCGAAGTCAACAAGACCACGCACACACATACAGATAGTATCCAAGTTGAGCTACAGCATGAAGAACTAGAAGTGACAGAAGAAGGGTTTTTGGAGCACGAAACATCACGTATTCGCAAAGAGTAATCCTACCCGTATTAGATTTTTCTATTAAAGTGAAAAATTAAAGACAGAAATTGAAGATAAAAATCGTGACACAAAAAAAAGCAACGTGAGCGTTGCTTTTTTTATGCAGAATTAAAATATGCAATAATTAATGCTTAGGTCTTATTACATTCGTAAGTACTTATATCAGCTTCGTCTTCACCTGCCGTACGCATGACGCCTGTTTCACGTTCTCCGTGAGCGACGCGCCACTGAGTAAAGCCTTGACCGCCATCCATCGCTGTATCGACTTCAAAGACTTCAGGGTTGGTGCCTTCATTGGTTTGTGCCAATGTAACTGTACCCATGTCTGTACCAATGACCACTTGATTGGCGTCATCTTTATAAGTTGCCTCAACTTCTAGAGCAGGCGTACATAAGTAAGTTATCTGATTCAAATCAGTATTCACATTGGCAACAGTATCATCTTCCACTTCATTTAGCGAAGCATCATCAGTGGCAACGATGGTATCGTTAGGATCTGCTGGCTCAGCTGACATTGGCACTGACTCTTCAGCATTGATACTATCTTCTAGGCTCGGCTCTGGCTCTTGCTGCTGCTGACAAGCACTAATACTGATAGCACCAGCGAGCAAACCTGTCATAAATACGGTCGTACGTAGTTGTTTTAGTTGTCCTAGATTCATCGTTGTCTCCTAGATTGATATGGTAAATACTATAGCGTGTCCACCTATATTCGCCTATGTTGAATTTGTAAACAGTAATGACAAACTATGAAAGCTTTAGCTTGATAACTATGATGATCTATATACAATCTAGATGAAATAGCTAACGATGTTGCACAAAAATACCCACCACTGCTAACAGTGATGGGTATCTAATCTGATAGGCCAATCCATTATGCGGCAACTAACAGGGTTAAATTTTACCGTGACATTGCTTATATTTTAGACTAGAACCACAAGGACAAGGCGCGTTACGGCTGATATTCATACCGGCATATGGGTTTGGCTCAGCGTCATTTGCATTATCAGGATTATTGGCTCCCGCACTTGCGCCTGCTGCTATGCCTCCAGCAAGGTTTACGCGCATCTGACCATTTGCCCGTTCACCTTGGTTTTGAGGACGCGGCGTTGGCTGCGGTTCACCTGATAAGTTATCGACATCGTTATGCTCGAACTGCATTTTCATGCGCTCGGCATCTGCACGTTGCTGCGCTTCTAATGCCGCAAGCTCTTCTTTGGTTGGGATATGGACACGCGATAGATCTTGGACCGTTTCTGATTTAATAGCGCCTAACATCATTTGAAACAGCTCAAACGACTCACGCTTATATTCTTGCTCAGGGTTCTTTTGAGCGTAGCCGCGTAAGTGAATGCCTTTACGTAGCTGATCCATCTGCGTCAAATGCTCTTTCCAATGCTTGTCGAGGCTTTGGAGCATAAAGTGTCGCTCAAGCTGGGCAGCGCTTTGCTCGCCCATTTGCTCACGGCGACCATGATAATGCGCTAGGGCCGTTTCGATGATTTTTGCTCGCAGACCTTCTTCATCAAGACGGCGGTCTTCATCGAGCCAATCATTGAGTGGCATATAGATTTTGAACTCTTCTTCAAGCTCATCCTCTAATCCGTCGATATTCCACTGATCATCGACAGAACCTGGCGGGATAAATTGATTAATCATGGCATTATAGACTTCATGATGCATCACTTCGATGGCGTCCATGAAATCCATATCAGCAAGCAAATCATCACGCTGAGCATAAATAACTTTACGCTGCTCATTGGCCACGTCATCATATTTTAGCAAGTTTTTACGAGCATCAAAGTCGCGGCTTTCAACCTTACCTTGTGCATTTTCAATCGACTTTGACACCATCTTATGTTCGATAGCTTCGTCTTCTTTGAGACCCATAGCACGCATCATGTTGACCACGCGATCACCAGCAAAGATACGCATGAGATCGTCTTCAAGCGATAAGAAAAAGCGCGACATACCAGGGTCACCCTGACGACCTGCGCGGCCACGTAGCTGGTTATCAATACGGCGAGATTCATGACGCTCGGAGCCGATAATGTGCAAACCACCAGCTGCGACCACTTGGTCATGCTTGACTTGCCATTGGGCTTTTAGGCGTTGCATTTCTTCTGGACTAACTGAGTCTATGTCTTCGATAAATGATTGCCAGTTACCACCCAAGATGATATCGGTACCGCGGCCTGCCATGTTGGTTGCAATAGTAACGGATTTTGGGCTACCCGCCTGCGCGATGATATCAGCCTCGCGCTCATGCTGCTTTGCGTTTAGGACATTATGCTTAACGCCTTCTTGATCGAGCAAATAAGATAACTCTTCACTGGCTTCAATCGTCGCTGTACCGACTAGCACTGGCGCGCCTTTATCCTGTATCTCTTTAATCTCGCGAATAATGCCTTTGTATTTACCCAGTTTGGTCAAAAATATCTGATCATCCATATCGACCCGTGCTATGGCTTATGGGTTGGGATGACAATCACTTCCAAATCATACGTCGACTTAAATTCTGCCGCTTCGGTATCGGCCGTGCCGGTCATACCTGATAACTTGTCGTATAAACGGAAAAAGTTCTGGAAAGTTGTGGTTGCAAGCGTCTGGTTTTCGGCTTGAATCTCGACGTTTTCTTTGGCTTCGACCGCCTGATGCAGACCTTCTGACCAGCGACGACCTGGCATCGTACGGCCCGTATTTTCGTCAACGATGACCACTTCGCCTTCATCGACGATATAGTGCACGTTTTTGACAAATATGTGATGGGCGCGAATAGCCGCTTGTACGTGAGCTAACAATGGCAAACGGCTTGGACTGTACAGACTCTCGTTTTCACCAAGTTCGCCTACTTCGATTAAGAAGCTCTCAATCTTTTCATAGCCTTTTTCGCTGATTTCGATTTGACGGTTTTTTTCATCAATCCAAAAGTCTTCATCTTCATTATTCTTATTGGCTTCTTCATCTTTTGAGCGTACAAGCACCGGAATAATGGTATTAATCAGTGCATACATCCGTGACGAGTCTTCGGCTTGACCTGAGATAATCAAAGGCGTACGCGCCTCATCAATTAAAATAGAGTCAATCTCATCAATGATACAAAAGTTCAGCGGGCGCTGCTTTTTCTCGCTGAGACTAAAGACCATATTGTCACGCAGATAATCAAAGCCATATTCGTTGTTGGTACCGTAAGTGATGTCCGCTTGATAAGCATCGACTTTTTCTTGTGCTGGCTGCTGTGAGTAAATCACCCCAACCGTCAATCCCAAAAAGTTAAATAGTGGACGGTTTAAGTCCGCATCACGAGCGGCCAAGTAATCGTTGACCGTGACCACGTGGACACCTTTACTACTAATGGCATTTAGATAAATCGCCAAGGTCGCCATCAAGGTTTTACCCTCACCAGTCTTCATCTCAGCGATTTTGCCTTCGTGCAAGGTGATACCACCGATCAGCTGCACATCATAGTGACGCATGCCTGTGATGCGCAAAGACGCTTCACGGCAGACGGCAAAAGCTTCGGGCAATAGCGCATCTAGGCTCTCACCTTTTTGAAAGCGCGCTTTAAACTCTTCTGTTTTTTGTTGTAATTGTTCGTCAGACAGAGCTTGCACGCCAGCCTCTTGGGCATTAATCTTGGTGACCACCTTACGCATACGTTTTAGTTCGCGGTCATTTTTGGTGCCAACCACACTGCCTACAATCTTTGATAACATAATTTTTTAACCTATGGAAATATTCGATAATTAGCGTAAATATAGTCAGCACAACACAAAACAGATAAGTGACGATAATAAGTGAATAGTCACTCATGATAGATATAAATCGTCGTTGTGCATTACTTGCAAGCGTGTCTTCGTACCAAAAACCCATGTCTTAACAGCACTATGCCGCTTGTAAAGTGCATCGACTATAGTAGCCAAAGCTTTACCCGCCGTCCTATCATCAACCGACTCAGTACTATCTGATGAAGCATCACCAATAAAATGTGCCGTCATTATATATGGTTATGGCGCTGATGAATACAAGGGCAATTGGTGGATATTTGCTGGCGCCGAAACGCGGCAGCTCATGTTAAAATGGTACTTATTTGGCTATCGCCAAGCGCTGTTATCTACCTATCATGCACCCAACTCTATGCGTTTTATCAGCAATATTTAAGCCAAGCAATATAAGAGATTATGAATGTCTGCTAAACCACTTGATGCAAACCATACCAACACCGAAACCCTAACCATAGGCGATGCTGTCTACGATTTGGCCCATCATACGCCGATGATGGTGCAGTATCTGACCATGAAAGCGCGCTACCCAAATGCCTTGTTGCTCTATCGAATGGGCGATTTTTATGAGCTGTTTTTTGATGATGCCAAGCGTGCCGCGCAGATATTGGATATTACTTTAACGCGCCGCGGCACTGATAAAGTCGGCAACACTATCGCGATGGCAGGCGTGCCGTTTCATGCTGCAGATAGCTACATGGCACGGCTCATCGCCGCTGGGCAAACGGTGGTGGTCTGTGAACAAATCGATGAGGCAGCCGATAGCAACTCTTATCCAAGCATCGGCGAAAAAAGCAAAAAAGATAATACGCTACACACCAAAGGTAGCACTAAAGCCGCTAAGGCTAAGCCGCCCACCATCATGCGCCGCGAAGTGGTCAAGACGCTGACTGCTGGGACGATAACCGATGATGCACTTATCGCGCCCAATCAGACGCCTACTGTCGTCGCCATCGACATCGCCACACCGAATCCAAAGACAAAAGATCGTAAACTGCCTATCCAAGCTGCAATCAGTCAACTAGACTTGACGGCAGGGACGCTCACCACTCAAACGCTAAGTGTGGATAGTAGCGCTGCAACTGGAGAGAATAGCGATATAGCAACGCTACAAGCGCAGATGCTCACTGTCTTGGCACGCTTTGCCCCTAGTGAGTGTATCATCAGTGAAGCCACCAGTGAGGACTGGCTACTGTGGTTACGTAGTCATCTCGACTGCCCTATCATCGAAGTGGCGGCCAATGACTTCCACCGTGAGCATGCGACTGCTACCCTTTGTCAGCAGTTTGACGTACAGCGCTTAGATGGTTTGGGTATTAGTGATGCGCCCCTCAGTCAATCTAGCTGTGCGGCGCTGATTCATTACGCCCGCCAAACGCAGCAGCGCCAAGTGCCGCAGGTCAACCAGCTTATCGTTGAACACAGTGATGACTATCTGATTATCGATGCCAACAGCCAGCAAAATCTTGAATTGTTTACGCCTGTTAGTGCGAATGGAACGTCGTTGATATCGGTACTTAATTATTGCAAAACGCCCATGGGACGGCGGTTATTGGTACAGCAAATGAAGCGTCCACTACGCTTACATACCCGTATCAACCAGCGCTTGGATGCGTTAGCCAGCCTAATAGACGTAGACAGTGCAAAAAACCATTTATCCAATAAAAATGCGACCCTAACCACACACTTAATCACAAGCTTACGTGACACGCTCAATGCCATTGGTGATATCGAGCGTATTAGCAGTCGTATCGGTCTGATGAGTGCCAAACCGCGCGATCTACGTAAGCTTGCCGATGGGATTGCCAGTAGCAATCAGCTAACGACGCTACTGACCAAAGCGGGCATCCATCCTGAGCACACAGGATTGCTACCGATGTTGATGCAGCAACTACCCACTCAGCTGCCAGCCGTACAAACGGTCGCCGATCTTATCGAGCGCGCTATTGTCGTAGAACCCCCTGCTCATATTCGTGATGGCGGTATGCTTGCAGCGGGTTATGATGAAGACTTTGATCGCTTGACCTATCTGCATGACAATATTCAAGCGACCCTTGATGAGATGGCAGAACGCACGCGGCAAGAGTGTCAGCTGCCAAGTCTAAAAGTCGGCTTTAATAAAGTCAGTGGCTTTTATTTTGAGCTGCCCAAAATGCAGGCGCAAAATGCGCCCAGTCACTTTATCCGTCGCCAAACCCTCAAAAACGCTGAACGCTTTATCACTGATGAATTAAAAGCAGTCGAAACCGAATATCTAAGCGCACAAACCTTGGCACTGGCGCGAGAAAAACAGTTATATCAGCAACTGCTGACCACGCTTAGCGAGCATTTAACCGAGCTACAACAGTTGAGCGCTGCCATCGCTCAGATAGACGTACTGAGTAACTGGGCGCAGCTGGCTGTGACTCATAACTGGCAACGTCCAGTCATGCATAATGGCGTATTAAATAGCGATATACATAATAGTAATGCAAAAAAAGACGCCGGCTTACAAGGTAGCCAACGAAACCATCAGAATCAGCAAAACCAGCTGAACTTTGACAGTGTTACTCAAAACTCACTGTCTAATCAATCACTCAATCAGACGCAAAACCAAACCAGCATCGATATACGTCAAGGTCGTCACGTCGTCGTCGAAGCAGCGTTAAATCCTGCCAATACGCACCATCGAAACGCTCCAACTGACCACCCTAGCCATTTCGTAGCCAATGACTGCGCGCTTGGCAGCGATGGACATCCTGAACGTCTATTAATCATTACTGGCCCTAATATGGGTGGCAAATCGACCTATATGCGTCAGACTGCCCTGATCGTGCTGCTCGCTCATTGCGGCAGCTTTGTACCGGCCGAACATGCCCTTATCGGTGATATCGACCGGATTTTTACTCGTATTGGTTCTGCCGATGATCTGGCTGGCGGCAAATCTACCTTTATGGTGGAGATGATCGAAACCGCCAATATTTTAAACTTGGCAACAGATAAATCACTGGTACTCATGGATGAAGTCGGACGCGGTACGGCAACCACTGATGGCCTTGCTATCGCGCACGCTTGCGTCAATCGCCTGCTAGAGATCGGTTGCTTGACCTTGTTTGCCACTCATTATTTTGAGCTGACTGCCCTAGCAAATAATAAGCAGGCAAATAACGAGCAGGCAAATAATAAGCAGGCAGACAACGAACTATCAAACAATGAGCTGACAAATAAAAACGACGGGATTCGCAATGTGCATGTCGCGGCAAGCGATGTCGATGGGCAGCTATTACTGCTACACCAAATCCGTGAGGGCGCGGCAAGCTCCAGCTTTGGGTTGCATGTCGCCAAGATGGCAGGCATACCGACGCAAGTGTTAAGTGACGCCAAACGCTATCTTATCGACAACTTAAGGTCTGAGCAGACAAAAAGCACTGATGACAAAAATGAATTAGCTAAGTCGGCAAACGATAAAGGCCAGCGAGTAGATAGCAGTCATATAACTGAGACGAACGTAAAAGCCAATACCCAAGCAAGCTATCTAGCCGATAATAAACAACAAAAACAACTGCTTAGCTTGTATAATGAGCTGATAGATATAGATCCTGACAGTCTAACGCCCAAGCAAGCCCATGACTTATTGTATGATCTTAGACAACGCATTGGTCGCTAAAGGGGTTTGTTAAAATCGTCTAAAAGCGCTAAAATATGCATTATTTTCATTATTCTATTCAGGCATTAGCCGAACCAATAATAGGTAGACCTCAATATGACCTTCGTCGTTGCAGATAATTGTATTCTTTGTAAACATACTGACTGTGTGGAAGTCTGCCCTGTGGACTGCTTTTATGAAGGGCCAAACTTCTTAGTCATTGATCCTGATGAGTGCATCGACTGCGCGCTATGCGAGCCTGAATGCCCCGCCAATGCGATCTTTTCAGAAGATGAAGTGCCTAAAGGGCAAGAGATATTCATCCAGCTGAATGAGGAGCTGGCACAAAAATGGCCAAACATCACGGAGATGAAGCCGCCTATGCCAGACGCTGAAAAGTGGGACGGTGTCGAAGGTAAGATTCAGTATTTAGAGAAGTAGATTGATTTATTAGATAATTACTCTTAATGATATAGAGGCTGTAGATTTTTTGCTATAGCCTTTTTTATTGAAAGGCTTTTGATAAGCCATATTGTAGGGTGGGTTAGCAAAGCGTAACCCGCCAGACGTTATTCAAAATGAAATGATAGAAATAGCTAAATTTTAATCATGATGATATTGT
>NZ_LNUO01000022.1:0-77448 GCF_001462175.1 Psychrobacter sp. ENNN9_III | reverse complement strand
TCATAAGCCCTATATAAGGCAACAAAAAAATCGGCGTCACGGTTGAGCCAAGTACGCTACCTACTGTGGTAATCGCTACCATTGTGCCAGCATTTTTGCCCGCGTCAACACCGTCGTGATTTTTGTATTTCAATGATAAAAACTGCGTAATAAGAGGAATGGCAGTCGAGCCAAACGCTAGCCCTACCCCAAACAGCAATCCGACACCGATTGCGGCGATGATAGGGCTATCTGTACTAGATGTCATGGCTGCCAGTAGGGGCAACTGAATGATACAGGCGATCGCATGAGAGATGGCGGACAATGACAACACGTATCCGGCCTGCAATAGTGCTTGTCTTGGGGTTCGCGCCGCTTGCGATAAGCGCCCGCCATACCAGTAGCCGACGGCGATGGCAATAAGTACCATTGCCAGTATAACGCCAGTGATAGAGATGGACGAGCCGATATAAGTGGCGGATATACGAATGGCATAAATCTCGATACCAAGACCAGCAAAGCCTTCAAGTAGCGCAATGACCAAACATATCATTAAGACTTTTTTTTTGCATAAACTGACTCATTAATGTGGTGAGCATATATGCGAGGATTTTACACTATTCTTGATGGGGTGGGATGAATGAAAAAAGCCGAACATAACGTTTGGCTTTTTGAGATATTGAGTAGGATTTTTTTGTAGGCTGAGTTTTTAACCCAGCATCGTGAACTTACAGAATAAAAAAGCTGGGTTAAAAACCCAGCCTACGCCAACTACAAGCTGGCGTCGTGAGCACAAGAATTAGGTAAATAATTATGAGCAATATTACTGCTACAGCGCCATGAGCCATTACTGGTACGTAACCATTGCACCTTTTTACCTGCGTTAGTCGGTGTTACTTGATTTGATACTGTCCCTACAATACTCGTTGTCAATGTCAAAGGGTTACTTAGCTGTGCCACACCCATATTGTTAGGTAGTACTACGCCCACTTGCGAGCCACCAACGATGAGATTAGACGCTGATGCTCGTGGATCACACTCATTTTTACCTATGCCAATAGCTGTCAGACCTGTTTGTAAACACTCCTCTACAGATAGACGCAACTGCCCCATCTCATTCACTACTCTTGTCGCTTGCGCCTTGCCTACATAAATCTGATATTGAGGTATAGCTATTGCTGATAGAACGCCAATAATCACGATAACAATCATCATCTCAACGAGAGTGAAGCCATTTTGCGTATACATTCATAAAACCTAATAATTTAAGAGGAGACAAATAGAAGACTTTATACTGATTTACATAAAGATCATTTTCTCCAAACCATTTTTCTCAAATTCCTTACTATACTTTTATTCAGCTATCATATTATTACGTTTATTCTAACTAAGCTATAAACCTATTTTTACAGGATTTCTACTATACTATCTCTGCATTAAACTAAGTATAGAAAATAACATAAATTTTTCTGTATTGATCTTACTAATGTAAATGAAAAAACCTATTTATTTCTTAATAACCAATTAAATATCTTGTTTTAATACTATATTTAAAAGATTTTTTAATAGATAAAGATATTAAAACAGATATAGATAATATTAAAACCAACATAAACATATATAAAAATAAGTTATTTTCTTCTGGATAAAATACAAAACCGAGGTTATAAAAAATTTCTTTAAATAATATAATCAACCATGGATGAATAAAGAATATTGAAAAACTAGTTTTTGATATAACATCTATAAAATATAAATTAAAACTATATTTCTCAAGGAATATATATACCAATAGTATCAAACTTATTTTTTGTAGATACATAAAGTCCATACCATCAAAATAAAAAAATAGCTTATTATAATTTCCAATATGCCCTGTTGAGTACTGAACTATCGTAAAAGTAAAAACAAGAAATATAAGAATGATAACAGCTTTTTTATTTTCAATTGTTACTTTTACCTTATTTCTATTCATTGCTACTAATATACCTATCAAATAAATAGGTGTATAGTATACAAGTGACTGGAAAGGATTAGTTTCTGCGACAGGACGATGACCAAAAATAGAAACCAATGAAAGCAAAATTACAACCTCTAGTTGCAAACGTTTCCTTAAACTTATAAAGAATATATGTATTGGCGCTGAAGCAAATAAAATCAAGGCGAATGGTATATACCAATATGCCGTTAAGAAACGACCAGTAGCATAATATTTTAATACTATAGTAAAAGTACTATCCTCTACTTTGAAAATAATTCCATCTCTATAACTATAGCTTGATAGGCTGTTAGCGTTAAAATAACCACTACTTAAGAAATAAGTGATACAAATAGCGATTATTGCAAGTATAGAGTATGGAACACCAATATTTAATATCTTATTTTTAATGAAATGTTTATACTCATATTTTTTATAAAAAACATAATAAAACATAAACCCTGAAATAAAAACGAACAAACCAGTCGATCCAGTTATTATACTCTTTATAAAATATGTAACTGGATCAGGGCTTGAAAGTCCAAATCCGTAAATATGGCTCGCAACTATTGCTATTATTGCTATTGCTCTATAATTACTAATAGATTTTAAGTACATACATGTCTCTTAAAACATCAAAAAAACTTATGCATCAGCTAATATTACAAACGAATTAATTAAATGCTAAATTACTTGACGGTGTTCTAAAAAATACGGTGAATATTAAATTTAAGTAAAAATCACACTTAGATTTTTGTTTCTATAAATTTTTCAATATATTTAATATTTTTAAAGTATTTATCAATAATTTTTTTATATACTACCGATTCTTTAAATGATAGATTGTAAATTTCTACATACTATCTAACTTATAATAAGAATTAAGTCTCGCATAAACCAGTTCTTTTAGCTTTTGCATAGCTTCAAAACTTGGCGCACTTGCTCCTCTATATACGGCTAATATACCACCTTTATCGTCAACAAATATATCGTTGTTCACTCCAGGAAAATACCCAGATTTGTTATATATAGTAAAACTGTGTCCGGTTTTTTGGTAAGGCTCTAGGGCATAACCATAGCAGCCGCCAATTTTATCTATTGCGCAGGGAGACTTGGCTCGTGATAAGATATTAAGTGGCTCCTTTAATAACATATCTTGAGTTACGCTTACCATAGCATTTGCTGAACCTGCAAGCCCGCCTATCGCATATAGCGAGTCTTTAAAATCAAAGTGAGTGTAATAATCTGAACTAAAAAAATTTTCATAACGATAGTCGTACACGATTTCATCAGGTAGCATGCCATCTTTAACGAATTGTATGTCTTTATCATCTAGGCCATAACTTTCTCTAGCCACCTCATGAAAGCTACGCTTTGTAACTTGCTCAACTACTGCTCCTAATAAACAATAACCAACATTAGAATATTGAAACTGTGTCTTTGGCTCAAAATCAAGCTCTAAACCAGCAAGATCTTCTAAATCAGTAGGGCACCATGGCTTTATATCCATCTTTAACATAGCAGTCTTAGACTTATATCTATCAAAACCTGCGCTATGTTCTAGTAGCATCGCTATAGTAATATCTTGTATTCGCTCATCTTTCGGCTTGGGGATCTCAATAACATCCAACAGCTTTTGATCTAGTTGCACCTTGTTTTGGTTTATCAAGTCTAATACTATCGCGGAAGTGACTATTTTAGATACACTAGCATATCGAAATCTGCTATTTATTGTGATTAGGTTATCACCACGAAAACCGTCTTCCCAGCCGCTTTCACAATGAAAGCGCTCACCCTCTTTGTTTTGATAAACTATCTGATTGCTCATTGATTTTTGTTCAGTTACCAAATTATTCATAAGCTCATACATAAACTCTGGCGCACCGTCAGAGCAGTGGATGGTACTTTTAATAAAAGGTACTTGTAAATGATAGCTAAGACGGCTTAACAATAAGTGCTGTGCTGTATATAAATAAGTACCACCTAATATAAAGAGTAAACTAAGCAAAATAACAAGGCTATATATAATGGTGGTTTTTTTATTGGTTGTTACCATGGCGTTTTATTCAATAGTAAAGGAGACATAAGGAATACGTCCTGGATTGAATGCAGAATCCTCACTACTCACAATAGGTGGTTCATGATCACTAACTACAATGACTTTAGTACCTTTGTAAGCATCGTTCTTTAGCATATCATTTAAGGTATGGAAAAACTGCTTTTGTAATTTAAGATTATTACAAGAATAAGGTCTATCTTCTAGATCAAAGTTATTACAATCGAATAAATCAGTGTATATATCTCTTTTATCATAAATAGAGTGTGTATTCAGAGTAAGCCAATATAAAAACAAACTATTACTATTCTGAAATTGAGTAGTAATCACTGATGCAATGTCTTTATCACAATTACCTGGAAAAGAAAAGCAGCGTGAGTCTGGCAAATTGAGACCTTGGTCTCTAAAAAGTATTGTTTCAAAACCTGCACGTGGATACCAGTACCTCCTATCATACATAAGACTTAATGCCCCGTGTACCGCTACGGTACGATAGCCCAACTCTTTATAACGGTTGGGCAGACAGTCTTCAAAGCCCTCGCTTTGATTTTTTAGATTAAAATGTATAGGTGCCTTATGACAAAGCTCTCGTAGCTCTCCACCTAAGGTAAAACCTTCAAATTCAATATCTGAAGTCTGTAAGTTATTTATGTTTGGGTTATTAACTAACTCAGATAAAACCTCTCTATGAATCAACTCATCTTTTGGTAGCCCCCAAGACTCATTGACAATGAGTAATACTTTTTTATGGCTACCTATATCTTGCCATAATGGTTCTGATACACTGCTAATCCTTACATCTTGTAGTGCATCACCATCGCCATCGTACCCTTGTATGAAGCTCTTGTTAAAATAGCCGATATAGTTTTCTAATTGTGAGCTAACGATTCTGCCTTTGGGTATCCAAAAACCATTTTTGACTTGACCGTTTGTTGTATTTTGAAAAATTTGTGCATCAGGTAAATGATACTTGATAGCTTGTATGACGATAAATATATTGAATATCATTAAGAGATATATGTTCAACTTGGGGCGATATAATTTAAGTGTAACAAATAGCTGTAGTATTACTAGAATTATCAGTAAAGTACCATATATCTGATAGCTTGATGATGATATCCACGAAAATTTCAATAGATATACTAAGTTATTGAGGCGAATAGCAGGAAATACTTGTCCAAACAACACCAAAAAATCAATAACAGCTAATGATAAAAAAGCACCTATATATAGCCACCGAAAGCCTAGTGATAATAGTAGGACAGGAATAAAATAATCGAGATTAAAAAAAGCACGATCTGTTCCTGATAATATATTGGCACTATACATCACGATATTAAGCATTATAACCATGAGAAAAGCTTTCATAGCCAAATAGCTGTCTGAGTTTACAAAGAGGTAAGTCGGTATGTTTTGAGCTTTAATATTCATATAATCAAACACAGTAAATTTTAACAATAAAAAAGAGAGGTTTAAAACCTCTCTTTCTCAAATTAGCACTTAAATTAAGTACGTTATTATAATATCTTACTGATGATTCAGTAAATTAAGAACCTGAACCTGAACAGCCTGCTGGCTTGTATTTAGGATCTACAGAGGTAGAACAAGTCCATGAGCCCTCCGGTGAACGAGTCCAAGTCAAGTTTTTGCCATCAATAGCTTGAGAAGCATTAGCGCCAAATTCTGCTTCAAGAGTAGTAGATTCAGTAGCAGCAGTTGCAAACGTTACCAATAGGCCAGTTGTACCTTGTAAAGCTTTACCAGCTCCACCTTCTAATAGATTACTATCAGTCCAACCGAAACCACAGTCTGCTTGTGAAATACCATCATTTAAGCAGGTTTCAGTAGCTGTACGCATTGAGGCTACCTCGCTCATCACGCGTGATACTTGCGACTTAGCAATATAGTTCTGGTACTGAGGAATAGCAATCGCCGCCAAGATACCGATAATAGCGATAACGATCATTAACTCGATTAGGGTAAAACCTTTTTGTGTAGTAGCGTTCATAAGAACTCCTTTAGATAATAAGTTGACAGCGTCGCCATATATTGGTTGGGCGTAGATACCTGCCGTCAGTGATATAAAATGCACGCTACCATATAGCGCATGCTGTCTTAATATGACTCTTAACAGGAATGTTGCAGGTACTGTGCCAACTTTTTAAAGGAGGGGGGTTGAGATTTAATTATTTTGCTCACACTCGGTGTGTCACTATCTGAGCTTAAGACAAGCGGTTTTATTTAACGATTAAACGGTAAAAATATAGTCAAATATTATTAAATAATAAAAATTATTCAAGACTGCTAACTACTAATAAACGAGTAGTAAGTTAAATTGAAATAGGATTAATAGCTAAATAATGATGAAGTAACGGTAACAATTTTTGTCACCGTTTTTATCTCTATAATAATGTTACCAAATTGTTGCAGCAAATTGTCACTCTCCAAAAAAGGTACTTTGGTCTAAATTGGAGAGATGACATTTTGTGTCAGGATGGGTCAGACAGTGATAGCGAGAATGATGAGAAGATAGTACAGCTTTAGTCCCATTCTTTACCAGTGCCACAGGTTGCCACGTTATTGTTATCAATACGGCACTTCTTACCTTCATGATTAAGCGTAAGCCTGCCGTCATTTACCATACGCTGCTCAGTCACAGGAACAGCGGTAATTGTCCAATTATTGCCACCTACAGTAGTCGTACTATTTGGATCTGTAATAACTGTAACGGTATATAGTGCCGTGCCAGCGATAGGGAAGTTTGCACTACCATCAGCCGCGACAGTGCCTGACAACACCGAGGACAGCGGTATTCTGTCATAACGTTTATAGTTTATTTTATTGGACTCAATGCGGGTGGCTATTTGCTGCATCTCGCTCATCATATCCGCTCGATTGGTTCTCTCGACATAGCCTTGATAGCTAGGAAAAGCAATGGCCGCTAGTATCCCGATGATAGCGACGACAATCATCAGCTCTATTAATGTAAAGCCTCTTTGGGGCAAGTGTTGGTTCGATAGCATATGTGTAGTGCTCGCTGGTGGGTTGCTCGATGAAGATATCACCATGTTGTCTCCCCTGCTCCGCAATCGGTATCTGTAATATCAAATGCGATGTTATTCGTGCAGCGTACGCCTTGACTACTTAGCATAAAGTTATCTGCGCCTGTCATATTGATAGGTGTCGCCATCATGACCCAGCCCATAGCACGCTCACCACCTTCGTGTAACGGGCTAAACGCTGCTGGACTGCCTGCGATGTGTCCAAGACGAATCGTATAATGAGGATTGTTGGCAGGCCAGCTGATCGCGCCTGTTGTGCTTGCGATCGTATCTGTCTTTGGTTCGAAGCCTTTGTAAGTTAGCGCTTTGGCGCGCCATTGCTCAAGCTCAGTTGCGAGCGATAGCATTTTACGCTGCGTATCTGCCTCAGCATTACGTACGACATAGGCGCGGTAACTGGGTACAGCGATGGCCGCTAGTATACCGATAATAGAGACCACGATCATAAGCTCTATTAACGTAAAGCCTATCTGCCGAGCAAAACCACTGTTGGCTCTTATTAGCATTTTAATGTTCCATCCAGCTCAATGGATTGATGCGTTTGTCGGTATTGATACCACTATTGACCCCGCAAGTAGGTCCGACACACTCATCAAACACAGGAGGGTTGTCGTTACCACAGTTACCATCTGGACAGATGAGCTCAGGCTCACACTCATCACCTTCACAGCGATTGACTAAGCTACTAAAGACAGACGTATCATTATACTGACTGATAATATTATCTACGATACCTGAGCCGGCGTTGAAGTATGCGCGTGAGGTCGATACATCGGTACCATAAGCATCGAGGCAATTACCATAAGGCAGACACGTACGTTCACGCTGCGTCTCACCTCTAACGCCCGCACTACAAGCCTGAATCTCTTGGCCTTCATCAGGGTTGTAAGACGACGATAACAACACGCCTCCGATAGCATCAGGCTCATTGAACATCTTAATCTTATATTTGTCATTGACACCCGCTTCCTCCCCTAACCAATGGGTAAACGGCATATACCAACCTTGTACCACGCCATTTTCCATGTTTTTCTTGATACCTGCCGTGCCGATATCTGAGCTAGAAAACGTAAGCTTTTGTAGTTTGTCGTTTCTATTGGACGTCCCTGCAACTTTAACAATAGGTGTGCGTAAGCTTATCGTCGGCGCTGTCTCTTTTCCATAATAAAACAGATCACTACGTGTGAGATCTTTATCTATAAAGTTATAAAGCGCATCGGGCTTACTTCTTATCGCCTCTACTGGACTACTGCGATCTCCTGTACCTACCGTTATCATGGCTTGAACACCGCTATAGTTACCACCGCTGTTATCAGCCTCTGTATAATCATATTTGCCATTGTAAAAAGTAATTAGCGGACGCTCATAGATACGCGGTGGTGCATCGCCCTCTGCCACTTGGTCGCTGACATCCAATACCTTTACCACTCGGTCTACCTTAAAGTTATCGGTATCTTCATCATTGTTGATATCGACACGCCAAACTTGCCCGCCCAAGTCAGCATAGTAAATATGATCGATGAGACCATCATAGTTACGATCTAACGCTCGGATTTGGGTGACGACGCTGTGTTTTAAATCAGCAGAACGAGAATACTGCAATGAAGAAGTGCGAGAGGTACTATCGCTTGAAGCGCCTTGATTGCTCGCCCACCATAATAGTTTGCCATTATTTTTAGAGGCATCTACCATCTCTTCGTTGTTTGATTTGGTCTTGACCTCCCCCATCTGTACCATGTACACAGCGTTGCCTTGAGCAGACGTTTGATTACTGCATTGGATATCTGTTAGGTTTGCAGTATTTAATTTGAATGTTGGATCTTCATAACAGGCATCATACCCACCAGGTAAAAAGCTGACCATGACCTTTTTGCCACCGCTTTTTACATAACCAAGTGTAGGCTTACCCCATGTCTGTCCCATACGTGCATAAGCTCTTAACTCTGCAGATGTGCCAACTCCGGTAGCTGGGCTAGTAACATTATCTCTAGTACCACCTAGCGCAGTTATATCACCCTTTAGACGGTTGGCATAATTAGATCCAATTCCATAAATAATCTTAGGTTTACTGACATCTGAGACATCCAAAGCATAATACATTGATCCACCCATACGTAGACCGCCCAAAGCGAAGCTCTGATCAGACTCATAAGTATTGGTGGTGGTCGCAGACTCTCCTGTACCCGTAGTCGTAGACTTTGTGGTGTAGGAGACATAAGTTAGCCAAGGGGCGTCGACACCATAAGGATAGCTGCCATCTTTGGCGGTGCCAGTACCTGTCAGGGCGTCTGGTTGTAGGTCGAGGATTTGTTTTGGTACAAAGGTAAACACCTCTTTGCCCGTCTTGTCATCGAGCATATGTAGTGCCCCATCCATAGAGCCATAGATGAGGTAATCTTTTCGAGTATCGTTATCAAACTCACCTGAAGCTTTAACTTCTACCTTTTGAGTAATGAGCTGCGGTATAGAATGCAGAACGCCACCTACGTTCTTCAACCATTTGTCCTGAGAAGACTCTAGCGCGGTACCATCTACAACTGTCGTATTGGTAGGTTCGCTATAACCCATAAAATGAAGCAACGTTAGCTTTTGAGCATTGCTATAACCGACTAACGGATTAAAGTTTAAAGGCTTTTTATCTTGACTGACTTTCAAGTTTATCAAACTATTGCCATTATCGACGAATAAGTTCCTATCCCCTATCAATGGCGCTACTGCGTTTTCGAATATTTTTTGATAAGCGCCGCCCACTTGCGGGGTGCCTCTATCTGGTTTTAGTGTATCAGGACGGTTGGTATCATTGATTGTATTCCATAAGTCTTGCGTGTTTTTTGCAAATAAGCCTGTACTATCAGAAAAGACAAATTCATCATTACTGCCCATCAGAAAAGACAAATTCATCATTACTGCCCACTAACGTACCATTTTTGACTTTGTATTTTTTTAGATTGCCATTCCATAATAGCGGCGACTTAGGAACAGGCTCGAGGATAGGTAGATAAGCATACTGACGCGATTTTAGTCCGCCTAGACTATCAAGCGGTACAGACATTGTCCCTGCCGATATTGGATCAATCTCAGCCTTACTCACATCTTCAATGAACTTGCGCACACTATTAGCGATATCTACAGACTCTTCTGTGTAGTAAAAGCCACCTTCACCGTAGCCTTCACCTTTTTCGCCAAGCTTACATAAGTTTTTTGCATCCTGACTGATACCGTTGGCATCACATTGATAAACCTGTACAGTTTCAACAGCGCCACTCGGACGGGTCACCGTCTTGGTAACCTTACCCTGCTCTGTCAGTTGCTTAAAGACGTTGCCAAAACCAACGGTTGCGGTAGCAATAGGGACACCCTTACCATTCTCTTTATTGTACAAAGCTTTAGAATACTCACCAATACATTCCCACTTAGACTTTGTCCCGTATCTAGTATTTGAGCTTGTTAAGGCAGAGTTGCAAGAGTCGCCCATGGTTAATGAGCTATCAGACAGACTATTTTCCATAAGCTCAAGAGTATAATTGGAAGAAGTATTAGGCTCACCATCTGTCAAAAAATAGATACCATAGCCATCACACTGGTTAGCTTCGCCTTTGATAGGAGAATCATATCTTAAAAAATCTGGTTTTACTTTGGCGTTATTGGTCGATAAATCAAACCCACTTGCTGAGTTCTCTTCATTGCTTTGTTTAGACGATCTAAAGTAGTAAGTTCTGTTGCCTACTTTATAGGTGGCATCAAAGCCACCTAATTCATCAAAGTCTAATTTATCTTCGTCTTTGTTGTCGTCCTCTTCCTCATACTCACCTGACTTACAAGGGTAGTATTTATAGTCTCCATTGGTAACCAAGTTTGAGCTATTCTCTTCACACTTATAGAGTACATAATGATATTTGTTTTTATTTTTTATCTCACGTTGTGAATAACCAACCTCGGTATACACGGTTTCAGACTGCTTAGCTTGGGTATTAGTCCCTAGCATATAAGCCCCTGCTTCAGCATAGGCATCGGCAGTAGGTGTGTTGGTACTGGCGCTTAAAGATTTAACAGTTGCGAGTAGTTCTTTGCGATTACTTAAAGTTAAGTCTAAGACTGGATTATCAATCTTACCGCCATTAACTCCAGAATTGGTATAAAAACTCCCTAGTCCAATTTTATATTTACTAAGATCAACATTTTTACCAAATGCTGCCTCACTTCTTGGATTGGCAAACATAGGAATAAGTGCCATTTTGAGACGTGACATACGGTCAAAATAGTATTTACCATCATAGCCTCTATAGAAGTCCACTCTATAGGTAATAGAATCAACGATACTTTTTCCATCGTCGCTATATATATTCTCTCTTAGCTGCGCATTATCGCTATACCAAAAATTAACATCTGGATAATCTGCTCCAATACTCCCCCTACCCATACTTCCTGAGTTATCTAGCATCATGGCAATAGAGGCATTACCATAGGTCGCCCCTTGATATATTTCCAAATCAGACGTGTGGCCTACGCTCGTTGCCATACAACCTAAGATGACAGTTGATAATAGCTTTAGCGACCAGTCTTTCACACTAGGATTGGATTGACTATCTGTGTTGCTATTTAAGATTTTCATAATAACTACTCATGTAATTTTGATTTTGGTAGAAAACCACAACTCTCATCTAGTTTGTGATGACTGATCTTTTGATATATTTTTCATCAGCTGCCTGAGATACAATCAACCCCAACTGGCTGATTTAAGTACGTCTGTTGCTGAGTCTGAAAGGGCACAGCAAGGGCTGCTAGGCAACTATCTACCGTGGTAGATTCTGTACGTGACTGTTTGAGGCAACCTGCTATCGTGGTCGTGTCATTACTACTGGCATTACCTAAGGGCGCTCTAGATAGCGCAGGTATGACTGACGTTACGTAGCCTACAAAGGTGGTACACTCGATAGTGACATTGCCGCCTGTTTCTGGTTTTTCAAAATCATTGGACAGCGTTCCTTCGACTTCCTTGTAGAAGACACCTTTGTCTTCAGTCTCGATAGGCCGTACAAAGGTCATCTGAGTCATCACTCGACCTTCACTGACATAGTCCTCACTGACCGCAGGATTGCAATAGCCATTGTTTTTGTCCGATAATAAATCATTGGTTTTGTTGCGTTCGCTAATCTCAAGAATACTAAACAGTTTGGTGCTACGTGGACGTACACAAAAGCTGACTTGATGCCCTTCACGCTCCGTACTAGACATATAGCCTTTGAGGGTATCGACATTGTCCCGGCGCTCACTTAGGATACGATCTTCCTTTTCTACCTTCATAAGAGCGGCATCATTGGCCTGAAAGAGTAGCTTATTGACTTGATCAGCAGTCGCCACTTTTAGATCTGTCGTGCCTTGTCTGACGGCAATTGCTCCGACAACCATAATCAAGATTAAAGTAAACAATACAACGATCAGTACCACACCTGATTGATGATGCAAGCTTGTGGTTATCTTGGGATGATTGGTAGTATTTTGTCTCATCATAATCCTCCTCTTGCATTACGTAGTAGCACAGTACTTTTATAGACACTACGTAGATAAGTGGGACCCTGTATCGCTGTAGCATTGAGGCCGACATCTGTCTTATCGAGCACGGTAAAGCTTAAGTCACTGTTTGCCTGCGGTGTCACTGTTGGATTGTTTGATCTTGCCAAAATGCCCAGCTGCAAACTGACAATACGTCTGTTATTAAGCTGTGCATTAAGGTCTGATCCATCAGGGATCGCTATATACCCAATACGAGAATTCTCAGGATCAGTTGCAAATCCTGTGCTGTCTGATACACCTAGCATTACTCTAAAATAATCTACGTTAGATATAACAATCGTACCAACCCCTGCCAAGTTATTCGGCGTTGCTGTGCCTTCTCCAGGTACTGTGTAAGCCTTTATATCAATACCAGTTGCACTACCAGCATCAGATTCTTTGTAATTGTAGATTGCTGATGCACATGCTAGTCCGGGCACAGCTGGAGTCACGGTGTTATCCATACGAACAAAATAACGTTCAATGACATAAAAATCCTTTGGAATAGAAGCACCCTCGCAATCAAACAAACCTTCTCGGCTGGATTGATATTGAATGGTTAACTGATCACTATTTGCGATACCATTTAGGTTGCTGACACTATTGGCAGAGGCACTACTAGACAGTAAGTTGTCAGCTATAGCAGCGCTATCTAGCACCAAACCAGATAAGTTATTATTAAGCCACTTTCCAGAAGCACCGTCTGGTGCTGTAAGTACTACCCCGCCTTGCGGCGTTAGATGATTCATAAAGTATTCATCGTACGCACTTGTGGATTTGGCACCATAGTTCGTACGTCTCAAATGCTGCTGTATTTGAGAGAAACCAAAAATAGAGTTGTCTTGGATTTGCGAGCTTGCTTCTTGACGACGGCTATTGACTGAACTGGTATAAAAAATCTGTAGTGCGGCAGCGGAGACAAGTAGACCTAATACCAAAGCAATCATAAGCTCAACTAAGGTAAAACCTTGTTGTATTTCAAACGTTGATGTCGGTTGTGGTCGTCCTATAGAATCTGATATAGATGAGTTTTTAACCTCATGGGATAAACGCTTCATATCATATCTCCATCATCATGCATGTGGATTTAGCATAGTAGCTACCACCAGCCTCTTCTACATTATCGCCATCGACCACGCGTTCAGTTAGACAATCTGTCTCACTATCTGTACCGATAGTAGGGGTGGTATCGCCCCACGCCGATATCAAACAGTACGAATACATGATATTATTTGCTACATTGTCACCTGTACCCCCCGTGTTAGGACAAGCATGCATTTGGATTCGGAAGTCATAGTTCTGCAGCTCTGCTTTAACCTTGTAACTTTCAGCTTCTGCAAGCGCTTCTGGTTCACATAGCGTTGTAACAGCTTGACCGTCTAGACCACATAAATCACTAGGTGCAGTGATCGTCCCATCTTCGTTAAGCTCATCTGCATAAGTCTCAATAGCAGAAGGGTTAGCATGTATTTTTTCTGCTATTGTTCGCATCATAACGAGCGATTGAGAACGCTCGAGCGACTCGTTGGTGACTTTTATAGCTTGACCCTGTAAAGCGCTATAGCCCAATACTGCTACCGTCAGTAGCAGCAGCGCTACCATAACCTCGATCAATCCCACGCCTGCCTGAGTCGTCTGTGTCTTCATTAGCAGCTCCCAACGGTCGTAATATTGATATTAGCGATACTGTTAAGACTGACCTGTGTAGGAGTTTCACTATTAGAAGCATCATCGCAAACGGTATAGATAACGCTGGCGCCACCAGCCATGACTTTATTAGGCTGAAAAGTAACCGCGGTGACCGTAGTAGGAGTAATTACTTGATTGATAGTGCTTTGAGAGGCGATGTTATAGGTAGATAAAACGGTATTGCTGTCGTCTTGTAAGGTGATGGTTTTAGGCGTGCTACTGTCGTATACCACTGTGATATTTTGCCGTCGTATAATGCTCTCAGCTTTTGCTTCTTTAAGCGCACTCTCTATGGTTGAGACAGTTGACTTTACTCGCTGATTGGCCAGCTGGTTGCTGATGTTAGGCGCGGCAATACTTACAATGATAGCCAGTACAGCTATCGTTATCATCAGCTCAATCAGAGTAAACCCTGCGTTGGATGCTGGTCGTTGGTAAGATAAGCTGTACAAAGATGCATTCACATCAATATCCTATTAATAACAATCACACATAATGACAACGGCCTATTTATCTACATCAAAAGACAGGTCATGAGTGCCCGATCTTTTGTTTATTTTTCAGAAAACTGTTGCAATATTCATTCCACCGTAACCCTATTTATAGACAGTGTCTTATAGCGCATAGCCTGATATTTAAGTAATGTAATCATTAAAATAGTAGTAAGAATCGACATACGAATAGACAATGTAACACAGATACATTTCTGTATCATTATCAATACAAAAAAATATTTTTCGTTAACATTGTCTAATTAGGCGTTGTGACTACCGTGAGCAAGTGCATAGGCAGATAGATGGTAAATATCAGAGACAGGCGTGTTTTTATCGTGAGATGTACTTTGATTGATAGGATATGTCTGATTGTGGGAGAAGGACTTGGCAGACAGTGTTCGAGCCAGTGCTTGTAGACTTGCTCCTGTGGTCGCCACATCATCAAATAGCAATATACGTTTGGCAGGAGGTAATGTCGTCATCGTAAAAGCATCGTTTAGGTTCGCTAAGCGCTCTGCACGCGTTAGACCTTGCTGGCTAACAGTATGATCAATGCGCTGGACACCTTGCCAGATAGGTATATTCCAATGCTTCGATAAATAGGCGGAAAGAATAGTCACGGGGTCAAAGCCGCGCTCAACTAGGCGACTGGCGGTGGTAGGCATGGGTAGGATGACGCTGTTTTGGCTGTGGCAGCCGATAGGTCTTGGTAGCTGACGCAATACATGTACCAATAAAGGCAGCTTGGTCATGTCCTCTGAATGTTTAAAAGCTCGAATGGCTTGGCGAATTGGATAATCGTAATAAGTAGCAGCTTGGATAGTAAGAGAAGCACCCGCTGCAATATCTACAGTAAACACCTTAGGAAGCCACGCGATATAATCATGACAGCGCGCGCACAAAAGACCTTTATGAAAATACTGCTGTATACGATTGTAAAGCGTCGGTGCAGTGCTGCTCGGTATGGAAGGTGTACTACGATAGACATGGCATAGCTGACAGCGTAAATTTATATACTCTGCCAGCCATAGGCCACTTTGATATGGTGCTAAGCGCTGCATAAGCCGTTATGACACTTATTGATAAGACTTAGCGAATTATAGTCCTTTCCAGTCATTAAGTACTATCCCAACCCCGACAGCGGTATTTTTATGGTTATAATCGATGATAGACTCACCATAACCATGGAACAGCTGAACATACCCATTGACGTTATTAGATAATGGATAGATATAATCGACTTGCGCTGCGCCTTTTTCTGTCTTTGGATTATAACGCAAGGTACCGCTGACACTGTGTTTGTTTGGCAAGTCATATAAGAACTTCATATCGCCATAACCCAAGAAATCTTCGATATCTGGGTTATCATCCGTGTCGCCACTTTCGGTACTAACACGCGCCCACAGCCTTGGTACGATTGCAAATTTACCCCACTCAGCACCGCCCATCAGATATACCCGGTTCCATGAACGAGACAAGTTGTCAGACTGACCATTTGAATGGTGTGAGGCCCCTGCCCCTAGCATACGTAAGCGTCCGCCAAAGGGTAGGTTCGCTGTGACAGGCTGAGTTACAAACACCTCAGGCTCGTAGTCGGTTGCTCGAAACGGACGAGAATTGTCTTCGTTATAGACCTGCCAATGCGACTGCTGCGTATAGCCAAACCACATATCGGCATTGGTATCGAATAAGTCCTCTGCGACTTTAGTCTTAATAGATACCTGCAATTTCAGCTCAGGCACTCTTAGCTCATTGGGACTAAAAACCTCCTCATCTCGAGTCGGAGTATTTGGACTACGATTGGGCTTGGCATTTAAGAATAAAGGTAACAAATACATAGGACGGTGTGGTCGCGCTGACCAAGTCCCGCGCTCACTGTTTTGGTCCAAATCATAGGCCAGACTCAACGGCGTATATTTTTCGATATCGCTTTGAGTCACGCCTACATCATCTAATATCTCGGCTTGTGTCTTGTCTATCGCAGCCTTATTAGTTCCATTATTGGAAGATAACTGATTGGCAATGAGTACCGTATCAGCAGCTTCTACAGTATCGCCCTGCATTTTGGTCATATCTTCTGCAAGTACCACCTGCGGATCACCCGAAATGGTACTTTTGATGGTACTTGCCAAATCTAATGGTTGCTTGGTCGTGGTATAGCTTGGCGTCTCGCCTTGCTCTGCAACTTTATCAAAACAAGCCAGTCGTGCAGCGGCCGTACGTACTTGCGTACATTCAAAAAACAATTGTGCTTGTTGTGCAACAAAAGCATCGTTAGACAGTTTTGTTTGGCTATCAACAGCATCGTTCGACGCCTCTAACGGCTCAACAGTAGCTTGCGGCGTTTCTATAACCGTCTTACCATTTATCTGATTGTTGTCTACCGCATGCACTTGCATGGTCAAACAGCTCAATATTGCACCAACTGCAATGCTCAAATGAGTTTTGGTTACTGTGTGCTTAGTAGCTTGATAAACAAAAGCAAGGCCCATCATCTGACGCTGCGAAGTTGTATGAACAAACATAAGTGTCCCTTGTGTTAATTGACACTGTGGTCAATAAATTATCTACGATGACTAAAATCAAACCTGATAGGTAAATAGCAACTATGGTGTTTTATTAGTACAACTTAACTATTGTTGCTTTAGTGTAATAAATATATCCACATTATACTAGAGTTATTCATCCTTAGTACAATGTTAAATAGCTAGAATTCGGCTTTAATATATTTTTACGCGGACTTTTGGTAAGTAAAAAGAGCCAGTAACTGTGACATAACAGTATACTGACTCTTTGATAATGTTGACTCTTACTGATGCAGTGTTATTGGTTTAGCACTGTTAATGTCTCTTCAAACTCTGAGCGTCCAATTTCGCCAACCTGCTGGTTTACCAGTTGACCATCTCGATAATACAATAACGCTGGCGGACCAAATAGCTGGTAGCGTGCTAAGATTGCTTTGGAGTCTGGGGTAGTTTCAGTGATATCAAGCCTGACCAGTTGCCAATCTTGCATCTGCGCTGGGCGACTATGGAATAAGTTTTTATCCATAATCCGGCATTCGACACACCAATCAGCCGTCACATCCACGATGGCTTTGGGCGTTTTGGCAGTGATTGCATCTAACTGTGCAAGCGTCGTGACATGCTCATCGTTTGCATTATCATTACTAACCGCTTGGCCAGTCGCTGACTGTACCATCGTTGGCGCAGCACTTAGTGACGCCAATGGATGTAGACTGTCATCATTGCCTAATGCCGCCCCAATGACCAAGCAGGCAGCCCAGATACCAGTCACCAAGCCAAGCGCTTGAGTAAGCATCCGACCACGGCCCAGCCAGCTCCAAGCCCATGTCGCCACCACCATAAACCATAACGCCCATACTAGCAGCATTATGGGAGATACAAATACTCGCTCAATCAATAGTAGCGCCACTGCAAACAACAATAACGCAAAGCCTTGCTTGACCCAGTTCATCCACTCGCCAGCCTTCGGTATGATTTTGCCTTGAGTGGCACCAATCAAAATAAGCGGCGCTGACAAACCAAAACCAAGCATAAATAAGGCGATAAAACCAAGCAGCGGACTACCAATAGTCGAAACTGCAAGCAAGGCACCAAATAGTGGCGCGGACACACAAGGCGATACGACTAGTGCGGATAAAAACCCAGCAACGAGGCTACCTCCCGTACTACCAAGCTTACTATCACCCGCCTGACTCAAGCCTTGCAGCTTACTACTGATGGCTCGTGGCAGACGAATAGTAAATACGCCCAGCATATATAGCCCTAACAGTACAAAGATGATAGCAAAGCTAATCAAGATAATGGGGTTTTGTAGCCAACCGATAATGCCTAATGACTCACCAAACACCGCGATGACCGCACCTAAGATACCATAGGCAGTAGCGACTCCAATGGCATAACTGGTGGTCAATATCACACCTTTTTTGACAGTAGGGTTTTTCTCGCGAGCGACGATGTTAGCAACGATAGGTAGCATCGGCAGCACACAGGGTGTCAGTGCCAAACCTAAGCCTGCTAAAAACAACAAACCTAATGCCAACCATGGATGCGATGCTAGACCAAACGGGTCAGTATCGACTAAACCATTCTCGTTGACAGTAGCGCCGCTGGTCGTGTTGCTATTGGTCGTATTGCTATCGACCGTACCGCCACCGATGACATTGGTATCTGCTCCAGAAATCGTATTGGTTGTAAGCTCGTCATCTAAAGCACCCTCATCTATCAAGGCATAGTCAATCACCTCATCATCTGTCTCTACTTGCTCTGCTATAGATGTAGCATTGTCCGGGTTAGTTGCATTCGCCGCGTCTGCTGTCGTTGCAGCACTCATAGCAGCTTTGACGGTAGAGTCTGTCGTCTGATCTTGAGAAGACGTACTATTGTCACTCGCTGCAGTCTGCGGGGTAGTCGCAGCAATATTGACAGTAGTATTGATCTTTTCAGGTGGGTAACACAGTCCCGCTTTAGCGCACCCTTGCCAGCCAATAACCACTGCTGCATCGTCCACGCTTTTGCCACTCGTACTACTTAGCGTCGTGGTCGCTACCATATTGGCTTGATCAAATACTGGCACACGACCAAAGGTGGGATCATCAATAAAAACAGCAGTCTGACTAAAAGTAAATGGTGCGGCAGTCACACCAGTAGGTAAAGTTAGCTTTATTTTATCTTTATAGACATAGTGTTCAGGCGTGATGTCGAAGGTGATCGACAACTGCGTCCCTGTCGCGACAGGCTTGCTGACACTACCCACCTGAAACGCTTGATCGACTGGCAAGAACTTTGGCTTCGCTGAGCTTTTATTATTACCAAACAAATCACCCAAGCTAACAGCTTGAGCGGTCATGGATGTGGCGGTCAGTCCAGTAGCGACCAACCCAGTAGGTAGCAACCCTGTCAGCAATGAGCTACTGCTTAAAGCAAATGCCAACAGATAAGACTTTTTGGTAGGATGACTTGTAGAGGTGGATGGAGGTTTTTCTAGTGTCTTAATGGACATAAAGGACTGCCTATTGATTACTAATACTGACATCGACTCAATCGATATTTACTTGCGTTGTGCTGCGATATCAACCGTGGTTTTGATTTTCTCTGGCGGATAGCATAGTCCAGCTTTGGCGCAGCCCTGCCAACCGATCACGAGCGGTGCATTCTTTGCCCCTTTACCATTATTGGTCGTCAGTGTCGTCGTCGCTATCATATGCTTTTGGGTAAATACAGGAACCCTACCAAAAGTTGGATCATCGATTGAGACTGGAGATTGATTAAACGTAAACGGCGTTGCGCTTATTCCTTTAGGAAAGTTTAAAGTAAGCTGGTTTTTGTAAACGTAATGACCTGGCGTGATATCAAAGGTGATGGATAAACGCGTGCCCTTGGATGTTGCATTGGTAATGCTATCAACTTGGAAAGCTTTATCCACTGGTAAAAACTTCGACTTTGTAGCACTGTTATTACCAAACAGCTCACCTAAACTTGCCGCCTGAGCAGTCATAGCAATCATTGAAGAACCCATCATCACTGAGGTGCTCATGATAGCAAGTGCAAGCGCATTAGACTTTTTAGAATGATGTTTGTGTAACGCAACTGATTTTATTATTGGCATTTTAATTGTCATGAATAACTACCTTTATTGCTTTTAATCACTGATGGCATAAGTTTCACGTATTGATAAAAAATATCAACCAATAATGACTTATTGGTTGATAATAGTTACGATCCAGTTATCCATTGCTGGTCGTTAATACTGAGTACGCTGATACCTCTACTTATAGTTTTGCATAGATATCAGCATCTTGACCTTCGCCGCCTTGTTGTCCATCTGCACCCAACGAAAACAAATCGTAAGGACGACCTTCACTGCCAGGAGAGACATACTGTAACTCGTTTTCCCAACCATCGGTCGGATAGCCGCCTTTAATATAGCCGCCTTCAGGATAATTCTTTGCTTCGGCAGGTGGCGTGCTTAAAGCTTCTAGGCCCTGCGCGGTCGTTGGATAGCGCGAGTTATCTACTTTATACATATCAAGCGTATTGGATACAGTCGCTAGTGCGGTCTCTGTCGTTTTGACACGCGCTTTATCGCTTTGCCCTACGACTTTTGGCACGACTAATCCTGCCAAAATGGCTAGAATGACAATCACGACCATAATTTCGATAAGCGTAAAGCCTGATTGACTACGGCTCAATGCTGTCCGACTATTGACGATGTTTGTATCTCTTATATCTAAATGAGATTGTCTGCTTTTCATAAAAAACTGCTTTGTCGCATTGGTTGAGGTTTTATCAATCATAATCATCGCTTTTATCATTACCGTTATACATAAATATCAAGACGATTGTCACTATAGACTATGATTGTACATTTATCTACTAGCGCACTTTGATTTTAAATTTTGATTTTAAGTTTTGGATTATCGCTGTCCCTACTTATAAGTACATAAACCTCTATATATGTATAAACGTCACTGTTTATAAAAGTCACTATAGCCCAAAGAATCAATGAACGACAGTGTATTTGCCTATCATTGATTAATATACAACAGTAAGCAAAACTTAAGAAACCTGCTGTAAGGTTAAAGTGATACGGTCAAATAGTAAACCGCCCGAACTAACCTGCCAAGTCGTTCATATTCACAATCGGTAGCATGACTGCCATCACAATAATCATCACTACAACTCCCATCAATACTAGCATTAGCGGCTCTAATAACGATAGCAAAGTGCTAATAAAGTTAGTCGCTTCCGCCTCTTGCATATTGGCTGCGCGACTAAGCATACTTTCAAGCTCGCCCGAGTTTTCACCGCTCTTGATCATCTGTACCATCATCGGTGGAAAATAAGAGGTTTTTTCAAGCTGGCTGGACAAACTTGCGCCTTCTGTTACTCGATCGGCAGCAGTGATAATAGTTTGTTTAATGTGTAGGTTGGTTGTGACCGCAGCACCGATATGCAAAGCTTCAATCAATGGCACACCTGAGCGCACCAATATCGACAGTGTGCTTGCAAAGCGTGCAGCATTGAGTCCTTTAGAGAGACGCGCCAATATCGGCAACCGAAGGACGATGCTATCGATAGCAAGCTTGCCTGCCTGCGTTTGCGCAAACCGATAAAACAAAAAAGCGCTACTTATTAATATTAGTAGCATCAACCACCACCACTGGGTAATAGCATTGGACAGCGTAAGTACTACCTGAGTTATCAGGGGCAGTGCTTGCTCAGACTGCTCGAACACTTTGACAATCTTGGGTACAACAAAGCTCATCAGCCCCATAATCACACTGATTGCCATGACCATCAGCACAATAGGATATACCATCGCACCTTGGATTTTCTTTTGTAAGGCAAAGCGATTTTCAGTGTAATCGGCCAGCTGATTAAGAATCAGATCAAGATGACCTGACTTTTCACCAGCCGCGATAGTGGCAATATATAGAGGCGGAAAGCTTGCCGCTTGCTGTAACGCACGGGCAAAACTTAAGCCTTCTAAAACGTGCGAGCGTACTGCCAGCATAAGAGATTTGATATGGGTTTTGGGAGATTGCTTGGCGACAGCTGCTAGGGTTTCTTCGAGTGGAATACCAGCTGCTAGCAGGACTGAGAGCTGACGGGTTAATAGCGCTAACTCATAAGCAGACGGCTTTTTATAACGACTTCGCTGTCGACCTTGTTTGTCATTGACGGCATTGACTTCTACCGGTGTCCACTGCTTGTCGCGAATTTGCTGACGTATTTGCCGTGCAGAGTCGCCTTCTAATAATCCTTTTTGGATACCGCCTTGGTCATCAAGCGCTTTATAATGATAAGCAGGCATAGCAGCGAATATCCTAAGGCAGTTGATAAAAAAAGAATTGGGAAGTCATGTATTTAAAAAAGTGGCGTAGAGTCGTTACTCTCAGGCATCATTCCTTGTAATAGCAATACATCTAAATGCTGTTGCTGTAGCTTTTTATCAAAATCATTGACCTCAGCGATAAGCATCTTTTCGATACGTTTATCAGACGCATAAACGCTGAGTCGTGCGCAAATGACCGCCAATTGATAAATACGCTTTTTACAATAGCTGTCTAGGCCTTGTAATAAACGTACCATATAAGGGGTCTCGAGGCTAGCATAGTCATATCCTTCAACCACTTGCTCGCCAAGCGCCGTGACACCGTAGCTAATAGATAAATGGGCACAAAAATAACAGCTAAATAAGTAACCAACCACATGACCGATATAATATCCACGGTCATAAGTAAAACTACTCACCCCAAAATGTCCAAGCACATAGCTATTTAGGCTGGCTTGATCCTCAATAGGCTTGGGGTGTTTTAGCTTACCGACAGTCGCAAGTCTCAGCGGATTGTGACCATCTTGAGCAGTCAGCTGCCACCCTGCCGGTTGCTGTGCTGGCATATGACGTACAATATCAGCGATGATATCATCGACCACGTGCAACTGCTGCCACATGCGCTCAAGCGGAGTGACATCGAGCAGGCCACGTTTATCGAGCTGCTGCGCAAGCTTATACTGCTGGTACTCTGCAAACTGACTCTTCAATGTCTGTACCAGATAAGTTGGACGTATATCTGCAGGCGCCAAGTACAGCAAGCGTGTTCGCTCATGCTGCGTGCGATAAAGTGCTAAGCGCAGCTCAGCCACACTAGACTCTGAGGTCTCAGTCGCGTGAATAGCAGATGTCTGAGAAGATGATGGTGTAA
Source organism: Psychrobacter sp. ENNN9_III (assembly GCF_001462175.1). Classification (NCBI taxonomy): domain Bacteria; kingdom Pseudomonadati; phylum Pseudomonadota; class Gammaproteobacteria; order Moraxellales; family Moraxellaceae; genus Psychrobacter; species Psychrobacter sp. ENNN9_III. Next base: position 53,906 of record NZ_LNUO01000022.1, on the reverse strand, counting down.
AAAGAGCAAGCAGCGCCGCTTTATCAGTCGCCATCGGTTCTTGTAACGATGACACAGCCTCATGGCTACTTTTACCATCAGGGATGGAGGCGCTACTATCGCTACTTATAGCAGTAGATTGTAGGATGTTGTTAAAAGTCGTTTGGGTCATAATGTACCATCACCAGCAAAAAATAAATGTGGTCTTCAGTATCATAATCATATATCTAAGCTATTTATTTAAATGTCATAACTAAAGGTAATAAATAGCCAAATATCGTAGTGACTGCGTTTGGACTACTGATTATTATATAGTACCTGAACGTACTTTGGTTGTCAGTGTTACGGCCGCTCTTTATCTGACTTTTTAAAGATGGGCGCTTATAAAATACTTACGCTGTCAGTTTACGTTGATACTGCTGACGATAAGCTTTTGGTGATACACCATAAACGCGCTTAAAGGCTTGACTAAAGGTTGAGTCTGACGCATACCCTACTAGCTCACTAATACGGCTGATGCTGTTTTGCTGCAAACGTAGATAACGTGCTGCCAAGCGCAAACGGTAATCAATCAAATATGTCAGAGGCGGCATTCCAACTACATCTTTAAACCGCTGGGCAAAGCTTGAGCGCGACATTCCTGCGACCTCAGCAAGTTTATGAATCGTCCAGTTTCGATCTGGTGCATAATGCATCGCTACCAATGCTTTTGACAAAAATGGATCTTTTAGCGCTTTAAGCCAATTATCTGTCGCCTCAGGTAAACTCTCAATATAGGTACGCAGACACTCAATCATCATAATACTGGCCCAATGGTTGATGACTGCTGTCTTACCCATACGCTCATGCTCAGACTCCAAGGTCAACAGCTTAACCTCTACATCAATAACGCCGAATCGACCATCAGACATCTCAGTAAGCTCAGGCAATATCGTGGGTAGTACTGACAGTAGTGGTTGCGTCATCTCTTTTTCGTATCGACATTCGATCAAGATCAAACATGCATTGATCTCACCTTCTCCATTAAGATCTATAACATGGCTTTCAGAATCATTGAGCATCTCATCTAGAGGTTTGGTGTTATCACCATGATGATTGAGTGCATAGCTGACATGTTTATAGGCGTTTGAGATCATAATGGTATCGCCAGTCTTTGCCTCTCGTATCTCACTGCCGACATCGATACAAAAACTACCCGATAACACAAGATAAAATAAAATCGTATCTTTTCTATCAATAGAATATGACCAATTACCCCTACCATTTAAACGATAGTAATTTGTTTCAAACAAATGCACATTCTGTAATAACATACTAAGTGCGTCCATTAACAATTTCCTCAATAATGTATGGCAACTTACGGCAGCTAAGCCGGGCTCTGCAAAATAAACTACCTAAGAGACAATACACAAGAAAAATCGTTTACTGTGGACTGCTATTAAAGTTATACGCACGCTACACACATTTTATACTGATAGCAGCGAGACAATATTCTTTGTATAGACTATTAATATACATAGTATTAATCAGAAAGATACTGTTTCTTAAGTGTAGATTTAGGATACTGCTTAATAATGGGGGTTATTTCGCTAAAATTAACAATAAATGCGTAGAAGACAGTATGGGCATTTTTTTAGAAACCAGATAAAAGATAGGTACTAAGCCAAATAAAGTTATCAAGCTTACAAAAAATAGCTATAAAATGAATAAAAAGATAGGAAAGAAAAACGCAGACGAAAAAAAATGCCAACGAGGGCAATTTATGTATGTAAAAGCAGATATATCAAATAAAAATTGGGGCGACTGATGGGACTCGAACCCACGACAACCGAGATCACAACCCGGGGCTCTACCAACTGAGCTACAACCGCCATAACTATTGCCAAGGAAGGCAAGATTTGCAGGCTAAATGGCGCGCCTGGCAGGGCTCGAACCTGCGACCACCTACTTAGAAGGCAGGTGCTCTATCCAACTGAGCTACAGGCGCTCTTAAGGGCTTTTACGTATTAAGTATAATTCGTAATGCTACGAACAAAACTATTATACATAAAAAAAAGCCTGTAAGGCTCTTAAAATAGATGGTCGGAGTGATAGGATTCGAACCTACGACCCTCTGGTCCCAAACCAGATGCGCTACCAAACTGCGCCACACTCCGATATTCTCTATTATCTCGCTAGTTTTGTCACTTAACTCGTTATTGGCAGTACCGCTAACTTGTTAATGTTCCTCGCTATCGAGGTGCATATATTAAGACTTATAGTCGGTAGTGTCAACACCTATTTTTAATTATTTTCATCAATTTTGACTAAGTTCTTTATCAACGAATTGTTTGCACAGATATCTGCATAATATTTGCTTTTAATCGCCTAAATTTTTTAGGCGCTCAAAGTAGTTTTATTAAGCGTTCCAGTCGTAACATTAAAAGGCATGACCCATAGTGTCGCGTGGTTCGACTCTATAGAGTCAATAGACTGCTGAAGTGCGACTGGTTGAGTGGTGTCATCCATGACCGGATAGACCAGCCAAACTTGCTTAGCTTGGTAAGCTTGAGCATAACTGATCAGCTGATACGCATCAGTAGCGCTAATATCACGCGCATGAGTCAGTGCCTTCCATTTGATATCAATGACGTGACTACAGTGAGTGGTGTTAGCATTCGCCTTACTGGTGTGCTGCTTTTGGCTATTTGCTTCGGTAGCTGTATTATAAATCAATAAATCTGGCTGTATAGACAGACATGTCTGCCCTGTAGCATCTCGAAGCCATACATCTTTTTGCTGAGTAAATGTTTGGTAAATAGGCTGGTTGATACTGGTAGACTGCTCAAACAGCTGCGTAAGACGCAAGCTTGCCCACTGCTCAAAAGCTTGGTTCATATTAATCAGTAAACATAGGCTTAACTGTTCACCTTTGTAGTTAACACCATTACCTGTAGGCAAAGTTGAGTACTGCATTTGAAGTAGCCAATACGCCAGATCTAATAGTTTATCTACAGAGTGCCGCTGCAACCGAGACAATGGCTGTAAGGTTAGCTGCTGCTTTGCCATCTGATAAAGAGAACTCAGTCTTTGCCGCTCGTAGTGGCTAAGCACAGTAATCTGTCGCCAGCACACCAGCTTAGACAGTAACGCGGCGGACAACGACATAGACTGTGGTTGATAGGCTTGAGACGCGCCTACCAGCTGCTCAAGAAAAACCAAAGCACTTTTTATCAGACGATTGACCAGCATATCGGTGCTTAGTTGGTTTACCTCACAGACAAACTTATGAGGCTGATAGCTATTACGCTTTAGCTGCTCTTTAACGAGTAGCTTACCTTGTAGCATTGACTGGTTTTGGCTTTGTGTTTGATACTGCTTGGTTGGCTGATAATCGGACAATAGCTGCAAAAACTGTCTGATGAGCCATTGTGACAGTGGCGGCGTTTGTGTCGATAGTGGCGTGAGATGCTGACTGAGCTGGCCTAAGGTTTTGGTGTGCGGCAGCTTGTGATGTCTATTAGGTATAGTCATCAAATCAGTCAGCATCATTTGTACCCATTGACGTGTCCGCATGAGTTCATCGCTTTGGGTAAGGGTGTTTTTTTGCGTGACTGCCGCTACTTTGGGCAGTATCTCAAGCGTAATGCCGCTTGGCAGCAAAATAATACCGATATAGTGACCCACTTTGAGCTGCCATTGTCCGCGTTGGCGCTTAATGGTAAATACCGTAAATTCTTGCGCAAGCAGCCAAGTAAAATCATCGACATCAATAAAGTCCTCTGCAACCAAGCGTTGATGTTCAAACACGCTCATAGTAGCGTGACCCGCTGTATTTGAGTCAGAAGATGCCTTTGAAGCTGAGCATCCAGCGCTATAATAATGACTGTTTATTGATATATGTTTCATTAAAATTAATACAGACGTTGATAGACATAAGGTTTGGCAAACTCGCCAGTCTGCGTCAGAAGCTCTGGATTGATAGTATAGCTAGCAGATGCCATCATTGAGCCTACAAACGCATTTTGTTCAGCAAACATAGGGTTTTGATGGTCTCTAGTTGACGATTGAGACAGACTGCGTTGACTGTCATGAATAAACTGCGATGTTACTGGCCGCTGCTCATCATTAAATAGATACTGTAATAAAGACACTTGCCCGCCAACAGCTTGTGCCAGTTGTGGAATAATCTGTTCTACTAATACTGTTCGTAGCTGCGCTAAACTCCTTACCGAGTATAAAAAGGCATGACCAAGTTGCGCCTCTTGTCCCAACGTTTGCGTGATACGCTGGTTCAGCCCTCTTAATAGCTTGGCCAAATCCACCTCTGCTGATGACTCATGCTTATCTGAGCGTTGATGCGCATCTGTAGGATCTAAAACGCGAATAATGGGCAGCAATTCAGGCTGCGGTGGACAGTCGATAAAGCGAAAGCGACGTCGTAGTGCCATATCAAGCGGCGCTAACGAGTGATCCTGCGTATTCATTGTTGCATAAATATCGACATTGGCAGGCACGCTAAAGACTCGCCCAGAATAAGCCAAATTTACTTGCATCGCGTTTGGTTGCCCGCTGCGCTTGTCAGGCTCGATCAGACTAAGCAGCTCGCCAAATACTCGGGAGACATTGGCACGGTTGATTTCGTCGATGAGCATGGCATAACGATGTTCAGGATCATTAGCAGCGCGCTTACAAAGCTTTAAAAAGGCCCCGTCTTGGATGTCGTAGCGCATCTGATTGCTAGTCCCTTGTTCGCTTGTTTGGCGATTGATTTGAGCACCCTGCCCTCTTGGTTCATCACCGCTCATCACCGGGCGAATACCTTCGACAAACTCTTCATAGCCATAGGCTTGATGAAAGCTGACCATACTATAGCGCTGCTTTTGTACAGACTGATTGTCTTGTTGCGCTTGTCGAAACTCGCCTAGCTGCTGCGATAACTGAGTCAATAACGTCATACTCTCTGGCAGTAGGTGCCATGCCCCGCTTTCATCTTTATCAAAGTAAGCTTGGCTTGCGCGGTTTTTATAGGTCACTGTTTTTGAGCTGGCCGAACTGTGCATTTGTAGCACTGACCATGCTGTATTGCTTAGGTTTTTTTCACGTGCATTTTGTGCCGCCTTAGCGATAAAAAACTCATGATTGACGACTTCAGGTACTTTTACTAAATCTTTTTGCTGTGCTTTAAAGTCCAAAAATATCAGACACACCACATCGCGCCAGCTAAGCTCAAAGAGCAACTGCGACAACAGCTCATTGCCATCCGTGATGGGCAAATAATGCGTATACTCTTTGGCGATTTGTAACAAGCGATAAGTCTTGCCTGTACCTGCGACGCCCGTATAAATAATATTGGTAGGCTCGCTAATGGGTCTGTCATTCATAACTTAACTCAATATTAAAAACAATTGATAAAAACAATAGGTTTTTGGTTTGCAACTCTCCACCGGTTACGTTACTACTATTTTGTGTGCGTGGTGGTTTATGGTACTAATATTAATGAGATGCAAGTATTAGGCAGTTGCAAGATAACAGTATGACAACTCATGACGCAGCTTTACTTGTATTGCTTTATTCATTATCCAAAAATGCCCAAACAGATTAATTTGAGGAACTTTGTATGTCAGGATTGTTAAATAAGCTACCCAATAAATTATCGACCAAGATACCAGCTAAGTTGCCCGAAAAAATATCTGACGCGCTAACCTCTCAAACAAACACGCCATCGACTCCTAGTTCGCTTAAGCCAGTAAACAATCAATTTACCAAGCTTTTATCTATTACCAAGTATTTACCTGCTGGTGCACGCTCGACTATTTTATCCAAAGCCTTTGGTAAAGTCGTGCCTTATGTAGGTACCACTGGCGTCTACTACGAAACCGTAGAGCCCAATCAAGTGGTGGTCAGCTTACACAATAATAAACCTGTACAAAACCATATTGGCTCTATTCATGCGGTCGCTGTTACGCTACTTGCTGAGACTGCCAAGGCTTTATCTTAGGGTTAAACCTACCCTCAGATCGTGTGCTGTTGATCAAATCTTATTCTGTAAATTTTTATCGACCGCTTAAAAAAGGTCAAGTAGCAGCGGTCGCTACTTTAAGTGATGAACAGCGTTCAGAAATTTTAGATACACCCAAAGGCGAGATGGTCATCCCATGCGTCATCAACGATCGCGAGTCTGACAGCGTGCGTGATCCCATTACGGTTGAGATGACATGGGCATGGATACCTAAGGCTGAATTAGAAGCACGTCGCCAAGGCAAATTTTTTGATAAAGCAACTGACGCTGACAACAAAACTGAAACTGAAACTGAAACTGAAACTGAAACTGAAACTGAAAACCTATCTTCTATTAATAGTAAATAACCAGTAAACGATAACGTAAATAATCAGTAATAAGGAGTCAATAATGTCCAAACTTACCAATCAATTTGTCAGCTGCCTATCCAAGGCATTTTTTGTGGGTGCTTGCTCATTTGGACTGGCCGTTAGTGCAAATGCTGCTCCGGCAGCAACTACCAACGCAGCTACTATGACCAAGTCTAAACCTGTCTTTTTAGGTGATGGCGGTGACTATCCTTTCTCTAGTGCTGTTCGAGTTGGTGACACCTTATATATGTCAGGACAAATTGGTTTTAAAGATGGCAAACTGGTAGAAGGTGGTATCAAAGCCGAAGCCGCGCAAACGTTAGACAATATCAACGACGTATTGCTACAATATGGCTATCAAAAGTCTGACCTTATCAAATGTATGGCGATGCTGACTGATATGAACGACTTTAACGCGTTCAATGAAGTCTATAAAGCCAAACTTGCCAAACCCTACCCTGTGCGCTCAGCATTTGGTGTCAAAGACTTGGCCGCAGGTGCTAGCGTTGAAGTTGAATGTATGGCAGCAAAATAATAGCCCCAATTACACAATGATAGCGTCCTCAGTTAGGGCGCTTTCTTTGGTTACTCGTAGTACTTCTTCTAATGTCGTCTGTCCTGCTATTACTTTATGCAAACCGTCAGCACGAATCGATGGAGTCTTTTGACGAGCATAAGACTCAAGCTCATACTCCGCAGTATTACTATGAATCATACGTCTTAACGTATCATCAATTGGTACGACTTCATATATCGCTGTTCGTCCTTTAAACCCAGACTGATTGCACTTGTCACAGCCAACGGGCTTTGGTAGCTTGATTGCTGTCGTCACTGAATCTTTAGAATCGGTTTCAATACCAATCTCAGAAAACAGCTTTGCTTGCTCACTATCTGCAGTTTGCCACGTATGACAATGCGAACAAAGGGTACGTACTAAGCGCTGCGCGACTACGCCAATGAGTGAAGACGATAATAAGAACGGCTCTACCCCCATATCTTGCAAGCGAGTCACCGCACCGATAGCAGTATTGGTATGCAATGTTGATAACACCAAATGCCCTGTTAATGACGCTTGTACTGCAATCTCAGCAGTTTCAATATCTCGAATTTCACCAACCATGACCACATCTGGATCTTGACGTAACATCGCGCGCAGACTGGTGGCAAAAGTCATATCTACTTTATTATTCACTTGGGTTTGTCCAATACCATCAAGCTGAAATTCGATAGGATCTTCAGCCGTTAAGATATTACGTGTCTGATCGTTTAAGTCAGTCAATGCAGCATATAGGGTCGTCGTCTTACCTGAACCCGTAGGACCTGTCACCAAAATAATGCCATGCGGACGATGAATTAAGCGTTTAAGCTCAGTATAGTCATTGTCTGCAAGCCCAAGATAAGTCATATTGAGGCGGCCTGCTTGCTTATCTAACAAACGCATGACCACGCGTTCCCCAAAACTTGAAGGCAACGTTGATACCCGCACATCGACCTCACGCCCTGCTAGCCGTAAACTGATACGCCCATCTTGTGGCACACGTTTTTCTGCGATGTCGAGTTTGGCCATGACCTTGATCCGTGAGACCAAAAGCGGAGCCAATTGACGTTTGGGCGTAATGATTTCTTTGAGTTCCCCATCCACCCGAAAACGGACAACCAGACGCTTCTCAAAAGTCTCGATATGGATATCTGAAGCATTAAGACGAATCGCTTCTGATAATAGCGCGTTGATGAGTCGTATAATAGGCGCGTCATCTTGCTGATCCATCAAATCTTCGGTCTCAGGCACACTATCTGCTAAGCTGTCCAGATCTGGATGATCTTCAAGACCGGCGGCGATATGCTGGGATTCACCCGTATTGCCTGCGTAAGCTGCATTCAGACGTTTTTCAAACTCATCCGAGCTGATGCTGTCATAAACAGGCATACCGCGTACGCCTTGCTGCTGCAAAAATCGCACAGCTTCATTGATGGCAGAAAGCGGTGTGGCTTTGGTCAATACCAACGTCGGTGGCAGCTCAGCATCCATCGCTAAAACGATTAAGAGCTGATGGCGTTTTGCAAAACTGTACGGCAGTTGCATCATAAAAACGACCTGATAAAAATAGAGTGGGTAAGAAACAAATAATAAGTGCTTGGCCTCTTTAATAAAGGCGCTAACGTCTTTAAAAAGTAGGCAGTATCTAACATAAATGTCTTAGACTTAAATGATTAAACTAAGTAAAGTTTATCGGTAAGCGCTTATGAGTTTGTTATAATAACATTTTGTTTTATATCATTAACAAAGCTTTTACGTCGTTTTACGTCTCGATAAGCGTTTATTATTATCATCTCTCGATGCTAACTTTGTACTACTTGTATTAGTGTCGCTTACGCCTTTTGTCTTTTATAGTCCGCCCGTTATTAGGATTTCAGATATGTCTCAAGCCACGACTCAAACTACTACTGAAAATACTCCCCTTGTTCAAGATACCTTTACTGTTGGTAGTCGCACATTTTCATCACGCCTACTGGTCGGCACTGGTAAATATAAAGATATGGCTGAGACCGGAACCGCTATTGCAGCCTCAGCGGCCGAAATAGTCACCGTCGCTATTCGTCGTACCAATATTGGTCAAAACAGTGATGAGCCGAACTTGTTAGATGTGATTTCGCCCGATAAATATACCATTTTACCCAATACTGCCGGTTGCTTTGATGCTGAGACAGCGATTCGAACTTGCAAACTTGCACGTGAGCTATTGGGTGGTCATAATCTGGTCAAGCTTGAAGTATTGGGTGACGAAAACAGTTTGTACCCTAATATTATGGAGACTTTAAAAGCGGCAAAAGTGCTGATCGATGATGGTTTTGAGGTAATGGTATATACATCAGACGATCCTATTGTCGCGCAAGAATTAGAGAGTATGGGCTGTGTGGCGATTATGCCGCTTGGCAGCCTTATTGGTTCTGGTCTTGGACTCCTCAACCGTCATACGCTCAGCCTTATCATAGAAAACGCTAAGGTACCAGTATTGGTTGATGCTGGCGTTGGTACCGCTTCTGATGCGGCTATTGCCATGGAGCTTGGTTGTGACGGTGTACTCATGAACTCAGCGATTGCCAATGCTCAAAACCCAGTAATGATGGCTCATGCTATGAAACACGCTATTTGGGCAGGTCGTGAGGCGTTTTTGGCAGGACGGATGCCCATGCGTAAGATGGCACAAGCCAGCTCGCCACAAACTGGTTACTTTTTCCAATAAAATGGTTTTGATACCCAGTCGATTATATACTTAACTTAACCGCTGTTCATATCGATGTGCCGACAGGCTACTTGTCATACGCAGCTCATTGACCTTACTCATTGACCCTAAAGGACACCCCATGCGATTACTGACGGCAGTTGATCAGTTATTTTTACTTCTTGAGTCACGTAAACAGCCTATGCATGTGGGTGGACTGTTTTTGTTTGAACTGCCAGTCGATGCGCAAAATGCAGAGGGTGATTTTGTTTATCAGTTGGTCAGACAAATGCAAACCTCTCAAGTACCTCCAAGCTTTCCGTTCAATCAGGTACTTGAGCGGTTGTTATTTTGGAAGCAAGATGAAGATTTTGATGTTGAGCATCACTTTCGTCATGTCGCCCTGCCAAGACCTTCCCGCGTCCGTGAGCTACTGATGTACGTCTCAAAAGAGCATGGGCGCTTACTTGATCGTGCCATGCCATTATGGGAATGCCACGTCATTGAGGGCATCCAACCAGAAACTGACGATAGTCCTGAGCGCTTCGCTCTATACTTTAAGATTCATCACTCATTGGTCGATGGTATCGCTGCCATGCGTCTGATCCAAAAGTCGCTCTCGCAGTCACCAAACGAACCTATGACGTTGCCAGTATGGTCACTAATGGCACGCCATCGTAATCAAGTAGATGCTCTGTTACCCACTGGGCGCTCTGTGACTCGCATTATAAAAGAGCAATTATCTACCATTAAGCCCGTATTTACCGAACTATTGGATAACTTTAAGCATCATGGCAAAGACGATTATGTTGGCACTTTTGATGCTCCCATGAGCATATTAAATCAGCGTATCTCTGCCTCACGGCGTATCGCAGCGCAATCTTATGACATGCAGCGCTTTGATGACATCGCCGACAAACTCGATGTCAGTATGAACGATGTGATACTTGCCGTCTGCTCTGGAGCCATACGGCGTTATTTACTAAAGCTCGATGCGTTACCCAACAAACCCTTGATTGCTTTTGTACCGATGTCATTACGCAGCGATGATAGTGCCACTGGCAATCAAATCTCATTTGTTTTGGCAAATTTGGGCACCCATTTAGATGACCCCATACGTCGACTACAGCTGATTAATGGCAGTATGAATAGCGGAAAACGTCGGTTTCGGCGCATGAATCAAGCACAGGTAATCAACTATAGTGCCATCGCTTATGCTTGGGAAGGTATCAATTTATTAACAGGGATATTTCCCAAAAAACAAGCTTTTAACCTTATTATCTCTAACGTACCTGGTGCCAAAAAACCTTTGTACTGGAACGGCGCACCGCTCAAAGCCTTGTACCCAGCTTCCATTATATTAGATGGTCAGGCTATGAATATCACTCTTGCCAGCTATTTAGACAAAGTAGAGTTCTGTATTACCGCTTGTAGCAAGCTGTTGCCACATGTACAAGATATGCTGGGCTTGATTGAAGAAGAGCTTGCTGTACTAGAAAACGTGAGCAAAGAAAAACAGCTGGGACTACGTGAATAACAAATAACAGTAACGATTTCATCTTATAAAATTATAACGAAAAAAGCTGACTCCATCACAGAGTCAGCTTTTTCAACTTTTTAAACATAACTTTTTAAGTACAGTCTTATCTGTACAAAATCCTATATAGCGTCACGCCATGTTGGTACCACTATTTGCATCAACGGCTTTAATAGTTTGACGTTGCAAGCAAAGATAGAACCTGACTTCATAGAGTTATGTGCGCCTGTATGATCAACCACAACGCCGCGTGCCTCTGATACGATAAGCTCACCTGCTGCGATATCCCATGGCTTAATAGACATCTCAAAATAACCATCAAAGCGCCCTGCTGCCACATAGCATAAATCAAGTGCTGCCGAACCCAAACGACGCATTTGTCCACCTGCCTCAGATACTTTTTGTAAGCTTTCAAAATGCTCTTTGGCATAAGAGATGACTTCGCCATTACGATGACGCTCAAGCGGATGACCAGTCGTAAACAGCCCACCATCGATGGTCTTACGCTCGCTTACGTTGATACGGCGCTGGTTTAGGCGCGCGCCCTTACCGCGGCTAGCAGAGAACATCTCATCACGAACAGGGTCATAGACCACACCGTGCTGGGTAACGCCTTTGTGCTGCACAGCGATTGACACACAAAACTGCGGCACTCCGTGAACGAAGTTTTTGGTGCCATCTAAAGGATCAATAATCCAGCACCAATCTGCATCTTCACCGCGGCCTTCTTGCATACCAAACTCTTCACCCAAAAACGAATGGTTTGGGTAATTGCTTTTGAGGGTCTCGATAGTGAGTTCTTCACTATAGCGATCGATGCGTGTCACTAAGCCATCGATACCTTTTGACTCAGTATCAAACTCAATTTTGTGACGATTTTGATGCGCGTGTAAAATCTCTGCACCGACTTTTTCGGCAGTACGCGCTGCGATGACGACCATGGGTTCCATAAATAACCTATCTACTTGTTGAATAAATAAAATGAATGAAGACTACAGATATTACTATTACTTGCACAGGGTGGCATATCAATTGTCTGCCATCCTATACCTCTCTTATACGGTCTTAAACAGACTGACCGAAACATACTAAAAAATCAAAATCAAACACAAAAATGATAAATACTCGGCTTACCATGGCTAATGGCTACCATCAAAAATCATGCAAGCTGTAAAAAAAATTAGCACCTACGGCAAGCAGGTGTTACGCCAAACTATCATGCTTTGAGCTAAGTCAATAAACGCTGTAACTGTGTGACCACGCCATGAGCGTCTAAACCACAATCCGCCAATTGTTCTGCTTGTGAGCCATGGGCAATAAAACGATCAGGAATACCAATATTACAAATAGCTGGACGACTAATAGCAAATGCAGCAGACGCATTGAGCAAATACTCGTTGACAGCGCTACCTGCTCCGCCCATGACCATATGCTCTTCTAATGTCGCAATATGAGTCACACCTTGCTCAATCAACGTCTCAAGCAAATTGGTATCTAGTGGCTTTACCCAGCGCATATTGACGACTTGCACTTGGCAATCGCTTGTCGCACCATCAGCTGTCAACATCTTGGCCGCTTGCTTAGCAGTCGCAACCATCGTACCAAAGGCCAATAACGCAAGCTTATTAGTAGCGCTGGTATTTCCTAATACGGTCTCTACCACAGCTTGACCTATCTTATAGTTCTGTGCCGGACGGCTTACCATCGCACCAGTTCCAGTTCCACGGGGATAACGAACTGCTGTACTACCTTGATACTCATAGCATGTATTAAGTAGATGATAACACTCGTTTTCATCTTTTGGCGCCGCGATAAGCATATTGGGCACGCAGCGCAGAAAAGCCAAATCAAATACGCCGGCATGGGTTGCACCATCTTCTCCAACAAGACCGGCTCGATCGATTGCGAACGTCACATCGAGATTTTGTAGTGCAATGTCGTGAATAAGCTGATCATAACCACGCTGCAAAAAGGTGGAGTATATCGCAACAATGGGCTTGACGCCTTGCGTTGCCATGCCTCCTGCAAGTGTCACCGCATGCTGCTCAGCAATCGCCACATCAAAAAATCGCTCTGGGAACTGACGAGCAAAGTCAATCATCCCAGAACCCTCTTCCATCGCTGGAGTGATTGCTAATAACTTATTATCTTGTGCCGCCTTATCACACAAAAACTGCCCAAATACTTGCGAGTACTTTAGTTTAGCAAGCTTATCTTCGGCAGCTTTACTTTCAATAGTCGCTTTTTCTTTGACAAAGTCACAGGCGACTATGTCTTCAGCAGGTAATTTGCTAATGGCGTGATAACCGACAGGATCGGCCTCAGCGGGTGCAAAACCTTTGCCTTTAGTCGTATAAATATGGACCAATACTGGCCCTTTTACCTGTTTGGCAAGTGACAATACCCGCAATAGCTCAGGGATATTGTGGCCATCAAAGGGTCCAAAATACGTAAAACCAATGGCTTTAAATAAATTGTCTTCTAACTGCGGTACATCACGTTGTTCACTATGACGTTTACGTCGATCAAACGCTTGCATGTTTGGGCGGTGACGCAGCACTGGTGCACCTGTAGCTGAGATATCAACTTGATAACCTGACTCCCAGAGCATGGCTAAATGACGTGAAAACCCACCAATAGAGCAAGATATCGACATATCATTATCATTTAAGATGACCAATAGATCAGCATCTTGTTGCACAGCATCATTCATGGCCTCAAAAGCCATACCGCCAGTCATTGCCCCATCACCAATCACACAGGCAACCGTCTGCGGTCGCCCTTGGTAACGTAGTGCTAAGCTCATACCCAAGCCTGCGGAGATAGACGTCGATGAATGTCCCACACCAAAAGTATCGTAGACAGATTCAGCCCGCTCAGGGAACGCAGTCAGACCATCTTTAGCACGTATACTACTAATCTTATCGCGTCGGCCAGTAAGGACTTTGTGCGCATACGCTTGATGACCTACATCCCAGACAATCTGATCTTGGGGCGTATTAAGCAAGTAATGCAGAGCGATAGTCAGCTCAACCACACCCAGATTTGCACCAAAATGTCCGCCACTTTGACCCGCAGAATACAATAAAAACAAGCGCAGCTCATCGACCAACACAATTAACTGCTCAGTGCTGAGGGCTTTGATATCTGCTGGTGCATCTATCGTATCAAGCAGCGGCGTACAAGGACGCGTGCGCGGTATCTGCATAAAAGTCTGTTGCAAGCCTGATGGGTGTGCAGCAGAATCGGTAGCCAATGGCGTAGATAGCGACGTATGAGGTGACGCAGATGCTGACTGAGACTGTAAAAAATAAGGTGACTGCTGCATAAATCGTACGATACCTACCAAGCTGCTGACAAGGCGCCATCTTACTATATCGTCATACACCGCTATCATATTGATACGGTGTTATGAAACCATCTACAATAGCTAGGTAATATATACTGCTATTACTTATAGATTGCGATATGCTTAGCGCATCGTCATTGTTTATTAGTATTTACATGAAATCATTTACATGCTTTGCTTAAATGTACCGTTATCATAGCGATAAAATAACAGTAACTATGACAATAGTAAGCCAATAACCGTATATTGCATACTATGCACAAATGACGATACAGTAATGTAAGGACAAAGACTTGTCACTGTATCCGTTAAAATAGTATGGCATAATAGCATTTTTTTTAAACTGTCGCTTTAATCATCGTGCGTCGTCTGTGAACTTTGTGTGTTTTTCTCACAAACACGTTGAAGATATTGTCATCATGAACATTATACAATGATAACCAGATAGTTATAGTTATCATAAGCATGGGTTTTGCAAACATACAGCTTGCTTATCCTGCTGTTCGACACATAGTCGTTACGACTATGACCATCATACTATCTACCGCCACGATGATCGGCCTATGCAGGACATCAATGTCATATCAATTTATTACCAGCGCAAAATTACCCACTCGTCACGGTGAATTTGATCTTCATGTGTTTGAAAATGAAGACGGTCAAGAGCATGTGATGCTTAGCGTCGGTCTGCCAGTGGTAAACCCATTGTTAGAAAAAAACGCGACGCAGACACACTCTATAGAACCTCATGCAAAGTCAGCAGATCATCCAACGCCCCTAGTTCGCATCCATTCGGAATGCTTGACAGGCGACGCTTTTGGCTCGTTAAAATGCGATTGTGGACCACAGCTTAACGCTGCTATGGAAGCAATACAAGCAACTGGCTACGGTGCTATTTTATACTTGCGTCAAGAAGGTCGCGGTATTGGTTTGACCAACAAAATCCGTGCCTATGCTCTGCAAGATCAAGGCCATGATACCCTAGATGCCAATCTTATGTTAGGACTACCTGCTGACGCACGCATCTACGATATGTGTAGCCCTATGCTCGCTCATGTAGGCGTTGATGAAGTTCGTCTTATTACCAACAACCCTGACAAGGTGTCTTATTTAACGGACAACGGTATCAAGGTCGTCGAGCGGGTGCCGTTATTGGTAGGCGTCAATGAAAGCAACGCTGATTATTTGGCAACCAAACGTGACCGTATGGGTCATCTGCTTGATAAAGAGTTTTATACCAAAGCTCATCTTAATAAATAAACTTGTCATCAAAAATCTTTACCAACGGCTATAGTGATAGAAATTTTTATGAGCATTCCTAATCTAAACAATACCCCCAAACAGACCACTGACGCTAAAGGCGACCAAACCACGCCAACCTCCGATGACATCGCGCGTGTACGTGAGTTCTTGGTTGATTTGCAAGCGCGTATTTGTCAAGCATTAGAAGCGCAAGAGCGCGACGGTGGCGGCGATGCAACCTTTGTTCCTGATGATTGGGAGCGCTCAGAAGGCGGCGGCGGACGTTCGTGCGTTTTAGCAGATGGCAAGGTCATCGAAAAAGCCGGTGTTATGTTTAGTCATATCCACGTTCATAACCTGCCAGCTTCAGCAACTGCTCGTCACCCTGATATTGCTGGTCGCAAAGCGCAAGCAATGGGTGTATCTCTAGTCGTACATCCCAAAAACCCAAACGTCCCTACCAGCCATGCTAACGTGCGCTTGTTCGTTGCAGAAGCTGCAGGCGAAGACCCTATTTGGTGGTTTGGGGGCGGTTTTGATTTGACGCCGTTCTACCCTGTATTGGCCGACTGTGTTCATTGGCATCAAGTTTGTCATGATCTGTGTGCGCCCTTTGGTGACAGCGTCTATCCTGACTTTAAACAGTGGTGTGATGAGTACTTTCATTTGCGTCATCGAGATGAGCAGCGCGGTATTGGCGGTCTATTTTATGATGACGTCAATACTGAGAGTCGTGGCTGGGATTTTGAGACCTGCTTTGACTTTATGAAAGCGGTAGGTAATGGTTACCTTGAAGGTATCATGCCTATTTTTGAGCAACGTAAAGATACCCCTTATACTGATGAACAGCGTGAGTTCCAACTGTATCGTCGCGGTCGCTATGTCGAGTACAACCTTGTCTATGATCGCGGTACTTTGTTTGGACTTCAAAGTAATGGACGTATCGAGTCTATCTTGGTGAGCATGCCGCCTCTTGCCAGCTGGCATTACCGTTTTGAACCTATCGAAGGCACATCAGAGTTTGAGCTAACCAATTTTTATCTAAAACCGCGAGATTGGCTTGCATTATCGGGCACGTAAACCTACTTATAGCTTGTAGTCTTGACGACGACTGTCTCAGCGCTCTTTTTTTGAATGAGTTAGGTAGTCAAAATGTTACGCAAAGTTACAAAATTGTACGTAAGTGACCTACCTCATTCATAGTCATCACGGTTACATTTAAGACAGTAATTATCCTTTAATAATAATTACTCACAACAAATAATAAAATTTAGACAGCAGATTCTGTCAATACAACCCAAAAGCTGGCATACGATTGCAGGCTTATTTATAGTTATACATAGAGGAGTTATACATAGAGGAGTTATACATATGCTAAAAGCTCAAACGAATAAATCATTAAAATCAGTCTTTGGTATCACATTGATGGCAGCAGCCTTAGGTCTAAGCGCCTGTAGCAATTCTGTGGATCCTGATGTCAAAGCTCGTCAAGACAGCATGAAAAGCTGGGGTGATGCAATGGGCGTGATGGGTGATATGGTCAAGGCTCCTGATACCTTTGATACAGAAATATTTAAAGAACAAGCGGCATTCTTGGCAGAAGACGCGGTAAACCCTTGGGATCATTTTGAGAACCAGGAAGCCACAGGTAATGCCACTGAAGCTGTCTGGAGTAACGTCGATGGTTTTCGTGCGGAAGCCGACAACTTTCAACAAGCGACCGCTGAGTTAAGTGCTGCTGCGCAAACTGCCACTAGCGTCGATGACGTTAAGCCTGCTTTTGGACAAGTTGGGGAAAGCTGTAAATCATGTCATACAGACTTTAGAGTCAAAAAAGACGACTAAAATGGTTTCAACCATAAATAATAATGCGCTGTTGGCTATTATGATTCATTAAGTATAAGGGTCAGCAGTGCGGTCATTTCCTAGGTTTCGTCAGCGGCAAACAATACGTTGCGTACCACAGAGCGAGAATCTGCCGACCCACCAAGCGAGCCTGACAGCACTCCCACCGCTGCCAAAAAGGCGGCCAGTCGCATATGGGCGGCAAAGGTAGCGCCGTCTTTATCAGAAGTCCACGTGCTCATTAGCGTATCCGGAAATACAAAGACCACCACACCGTACATCAACACGCCAAACATAAAAAACAGACAAATCAAGGTCAGCACCAGTGCCAAATAGGTGGCTGCCGCTGTGACCACTGAACTCTCTGACGTTTGTCCCCGCCTTGTTGCAATCAGCCGAAAAGAAAAAGCTCGGTAGAGCACAAAGCTGGCTGCCAAAAAACTTGTAATTACAAAGACTGTCAGCTGTCCATAGGAAACTGAGGCTGCAAAATCCCACGTCTCTCCGCCAAATATAAGGACAATAATCACTGAGAGCGCTGTTGCGATCATGGTTGGCAGCTTGGTGGTGATGCGTAACGGTTTGGCTCTGATAGCGCCGCGATAAATTCGAGGAAGGTTGCCTAAGATGTGACGTATGATAAAGGTGAGTTTACTGCCCCTAGAGTAACGATCATTGGCTTCTTGCGGCAAATTTTTGACCATCTGCTGCTGCTGAGTCACTGTGAAATGCCGCATGGCGTCAAGATCGCCTGACATCTCCACGTGCGCCAGATAGTTGGTTGGCTCTTTTGTATAGCTTAGATTGAGCAGTCGCCCAAAGCAATGCAGCATTAGCGTGGTAAGTCGCTCGGTACGAAGCCCTTTTTGTAAAAGCTTTTCCTCTCCATGATCGACCAAGCGGCGCGTGGAGATCACAGCCACGTTCGTGAGCTGGGATGGCAGCGCAAGAAGGTAGGACATCGATGCGGCGGCAATCTCCACATCTGTAATGATAAGCAAAAAGGCCAGTTTGCGTTCAGTCTTTTCGTTGATACCGATCTGTACAAAGTCGAGGGCTTGGTAGCCTTGCTTACTAGGAGTAAGGCTATGCCCTGTAAAGGAAAACGACGACACCTCAATATCCAGCGTATTTTGGACAACTTGATTAAACTCAACCATAGCTGCTTTAGTTAAGGCATCTAAAGCACTGTGGTCTTCTTTTTGAGCCACGCTAAGTTTCATGACTCCAAGGGCAATGGTTCTTTTAGTCATAGGCAAAGACTACTCATCATAGACAAACATTGCGGCCAAAGCAGAGGCCTTGCTGTAATCAAACTATTTCGCTGCTTTATCGGTATCAACAGCTTGATGTTCATTTAATCTATTGACGATGGCTTTGACTGAAGGATCGCTTAAATCTATCGTCCTTATTGGGAAAGGAATATTGATATCTGCTGCATCCAGCGCTGTCTTGATCTCGACGATAACTTGATGAATTGAGGCGACTTTGTTTGCTTGAGTACCATCTTCGATAAACCAGCGTACCATCAGATCTATGGATGAGCCTCCAAAGCCGGTTGCAATGACGCTCGGCTTAGCCTTAGTTGATACGCTCTCTACCTTATCTAGCGCTTGTATAATCTCTGCTTTGGCCGTCTCGATATCGTCTTCATAGCCGATACCGACTGCCACTTGCAGGCGGCGCTGCTTATACGCTGTATTGACAGTCAATGCTGATGTATAAAGATCTGAGTTTGGAATGACCACTTGCCGACCGTCGTAAGTCTTAATGGTCGTTGCACGAATCTTAATATCCTCAACGGTCCCTTCATAATCGCCTGAGACAATCTGATCACCGATACGAAATGGTTCTGAGAGCAGCAGCAAGATACCAGATAGTAAGTTTTGGAAAATATCTTTAAACGCAAAACCAATCGCCACCGAGCCAATACCGAGTGCGCCAATCAGCTTGGCGGGCGTAAACCCTGGCACCGCAATCACCATCGCAATCATAAAGCCGATAAAAATAATCAGTGCCCCGCCTACCCGCTGAAACACCTTGACCAGATTTTGATGTCGACTCCGACTACCCAATAGTTTATGAACGATTTTTTTGAAGATTATCGATAAAAACCAAAAAATTAGGACAACGATAATTGACGCTACAAAATGCGGTATACGCTCAAAAAAACCGACCAGTATCTCATTTGCTGAATTAATAATACTGTGATACGTCAGCTCATCGGGCGTTGTAGATGGATCAACAGCGATAGTGTCTGCCTCAGTGCTAGGCATGTAGGGGGCACTCCTTAAGTTATTTACCTTTTTTGCTCAATCATCGAATTTTTGACGCTGCAATCTAACGCATCAAATCAGCTTGTACGATCTCAATCCAGTAACCATCGACATCTTTGATAAAAGCAATATTTTTCATACTGCCATCTTCGGGACGCTTTTTAAATTCCACATCGTTTTTATCAAACCAAGCTATCGCTTCATCTAAATTGGGTACACTAAAGCAAATATGACCAAAGCCTTGCGGCTCACTATTACCATCGTGATAGCTAAAGTCGGCCTTGCTCTCAGTTCCATAGTTGTGAGTTAGCTCTAAGATACCGCGCTGACGGAACGCGAAAATCTCCAAATCACTACCTGCTGGCAAGTTTTCACGCTCGCTTTCTGTCAGCTTGGCTAAAAAGTATAAATCAAATTCCATATCAGGAAATTTTTTGACTGCCAATAATGTCATGCCAAGTACGCCGGTATAAAACTCAAGTGACTTGGCAGGGTCTTTTACCCGTAGCATGGTGTGATTAAACGTAAAACCTGAGGTTTGAGCTGCGATGGATTGAACACCATTTGCGTTTACGCTAGTCGTAGGTTGGGCTATCGTTGCTTTGTTGTCGTCGGTTGCCGAGTTAGAAGCTAAATGAGACATAATTATCCTAGTATTTGACAGAAAATGATTGGGAAGCCAGCAAACCCCTATAGTAGCGAGCTGCTGAAACACTTCATCATAATAAAAATTTATAAGACCATTGATAGGGTTTTGTAAGAGCGTGTCCTTAATATGCTTAGCTTACAATACTAATTAACTCTCCAAAAACCGTACTTTACCTGTCTTTAAGTCATACTCTGCACCAACGATAAGCAGTTGACCACTATTGGTTAAATCCTCTAGCGCACGTGAGCCATGTTTTAGTTGACTGACCGACATACGCACGTTGGCACTGATAGAGCGCTCAAGCAACTCGTCTGCATCGACGTCTTGACCATTGGCCGTCGCAAGCTCATGCAAGTTATAGACGCTTGGACGAATACGATCGACGATAGATTGTAGGTTTGGCGTATAGTTTTGCTCAGGGTTGATAAGCGCCTCAACACAAGCCGTCACCGCCCCGCAGTGTGAGTGACCGAGCACCACTACCAGCTTGGTACCGAACTTTTCGGCAGCAAACTCAATTGAACCAATTTGCGAAGGAGCAACCACGTTACCTGCCACCCGAATGACAAACAAATCACCTAAGCCTTGATCAAAGACAATCTCAACCGGCACGCGCGCATCTGAGCAGCCCAAGATAATCGCTAAAGGGTCTTGATCACTGATAAGCTCTGGACGTCTTTGCATACAGGGATCGGTATTAGTCAAGCTATCGACGTAGCGTGCATTGCCTTGTTTTAAAAGCTCAAGTGCTTCTTGACCGGTTTTTGGGCGTGTATCGTTAGGCATAAAGTCTCCTTAATTATTAATAACTCTTAGAATGTTAAATGGCTTTAGATCTCGTTTTTAGATATCACTTAGCTCAATGGTTTGTTAGTAATTATTAAGCTATTTGGCTCATTATGTTTGTCAGCCATAAAGTAATTGTATAGGAATAGAGGCTAAAAAATGACAAAAAATTTGTGTTAAAGTCATTTTATTCAAGTAAGAACTATTGACAGTGTCGAATATTTCAGCGGTAAGCAAGCTATCAAACACTTATGTTAAATGTGGAGATCATAATGAAATATTTGAATAAATACAGAGACCTCTACCACCGCAACCTACGCAACAGATAACGAACTTACCTTAATTTATATTATCGGTTTGTTATAATACGCAGCAACTAGACCATGCTTACGCTCATGTTAGCCCTTGTCGTGTCTTATACTAAAAAAGTACTGATATTAAAAAAGGTACTGATATTAAAAAAGGTACGGACAGGCGGGAGGCTTAGGAACCAGATTTATGACCCAATCTTCAGCACACGCGCATACCAACCCTGCGTCACCAGACACTGTACTGCTACAACTGACTGGCCTAAAAAAAACCTATGATCAAACTGAGGTCTTAAAAGACATCAATCTTGATATCCAGCATGGTGAGTTTTTGACCCTGCTTGGACCATCAGGCTGCGGCAAGACCACGCTGCTACGCTTAATCGCGGGGTTTGAGCAGCCGACGGCAGGGGCGATTTATCTAGACGGCGTGCAGATGGCAGGGCTGTCCGCGGATAAGCGTCCGGTCAATACCGTGTTTCAGCAGTATGCGCTGTTTCCGCATATGAGTGTCGCGCAAAACGTCGCCTATGGCCTCAAGCTCAAAAAAGTCCCCAAAGACGAGATTCGGTCGCGGGTGCGTGAGATGCTGGCAATGGTGCAGCTAGAGCACCTTGCCAATCGCAAACCACAAGATTTATCCGGCGGTCAGCAGCAGCGCGTGGCCATTGCGCGCGCGGTCATCAATCGCCCCAAACTACTGTTACTCGATGAGCCTTTATCGGCGCTCGATCACAAGCTGCGTCTGCAGATGCAGTCAGAGCTCAAACGCTTGCAGCGCGAGCTTGGCATTACCTTTGTCTTTGTCACTCATGATCAAGAAGAAGCACTGTCGATGTCCGACCGTATCGCGGTGATGAAAGACGGCAAGTTTCAGCAAATCGGTACGCCGATCGAGATTTATGAAACCCCTGCCAATCTATTTACCGCCAAATTTATCGGTGAGACCAATCTGTTTAAGGCAGAGGTCAAAGGCGTGTACCCCGATCAGCCAGATCGTGATGGCCGCGTGACCAATGGCCGCATCGAGGTTGAAGTCTGTGAAGCGCAGGTGCAAGAAGGTAAAGCCACATTGCGTAATCTACGCCGTCCTGCTTTTGCCAACGATGTACAAGTAGGCGACATCGTCAACCTACTGCTGCGTCCTGAAGACTTACGCATTTATGATCCCAAAGACGACAGCCATGCAGGCTTGCTGGGCCGTGTCATCGAGAGTAACTATAAAGGCAGTACCTTAGACTCGATTATCGAGCTGGCCAATGGTCATATCATCAAAGCTTCTGAGTTTTTTGATGAAGACGATCCTAGCTTTGATTATAAGCTCAATGAAGCGGTCAAGGTGGCGTGGGTCGATGGCTGGGAGTGGGTATTGCCCGAAGACAATTTAACAGAACCACAAGCGCCTGAGCAAAGCGCGGCTATACAAAAAACAGCCATACAAAAGGATGTCAGCTAATGGCGCGTACTAGCCGTTTTAACTTGGGCAATAAAAGCCCGTTTCGTACAGCAACGCTATGGCTCATCTGGGGTTGGCTGCTGATATTTGCTTTGTTGCCAAATATCTTGGTCATCGCGGTCAGTTTTTTGACCCGTGATAGCAGCGCCTTTATCAGTTTGCCCGTCAATATCGACAGCTATATACGTATGGTGGATCCGCTGTATTTTGAGGTATTTGTCCACTCCCTCTGGATGGCTGGTATCACCACGGTGATTTGTTTATTACTCGGCTATCCGTTTGCTTGGCTGGTTTCCAAAGCCCAGACGCGCTGGCAGCCGCTGCTGATGATGCTTTTGATTTTGCCATTTTGGACCAACTCTTTGGTGCGGACTTACGCGCTCAAATTATTGTTTGCCAATAATGGTTTGATCAATAAGTCCCTACTGACGCTGGGTATCATCGACGCGCCTATCGATATTTTGTACACACAAGGCGCGGTGATAGCAGGCCTGACGTATTTGCTGTTTCCGTTTATGGTGCTGCCGCTGTATGCGGTCTTTACCGATCTGCGTCATGATATGCTGCTGGCCTCGCAAGACTTGGGTGCGTCGAAAACTCAGACTTTTTGGCACGTGGTGCTGCCACTGACCACGCCTGGGATTATCTCAGGGGTGCTCTTGGTGCTGCTGCCTGCGATGGGGATGTTTTATGTGGCAGACGTGCTGGGCGGCTCGCGTAACCTGCTGGTGGGTAATATCATCAAAAACCAGTTTTTGGATGCGCGTGACTGGCCCTTTGGAGCAGCGGCAAGCGTGCTGTTGACACTGGCGATGGCCGTGCTATTGCTGGCTTATCGTGCCAGTAGCCGCCGCATTGGTAAGACTGATTTTAATGAGGTGGCCTAATGTCTGATAACCAACGCCACATCAAACCACCAAGCCTCGGCAACATCGCGGCCAAAGGCTATCTGGGCCTGATTTATGCTTTGCTATATCTGCCCATCATTGTCTTGGTGGTGATGTCATTTAATAAATCAAAAATCGGCTACAACTGGGGCGGCTTTAGCCTCAAATGGTACGAATCGCTATTTAATAACCAAGCGATGCTCGATGCATTTTGGCATTCTATCGTCTTGGGTTTGGTTGCGGCCACCGTCTCAACCTTAATCGGCACGCTCACCGCCCTTGCCCTACATCGTTACGACTTTCGCGGCAAAGGCTTGTTGAACGGGCTGTTGTTTGTACTGATGATGTCGCCTGAGATTGTCCTTGCGATTTCACTGTTGGCCTTATTTTTGTTAATTGGTCTGCAGTTAGGCTTTGTCTCGCTGCTGCTTGCCCATATCACCTTTTGCTTGCCCTTTGTGGTCATCACTGTGTTTGCGCGCCTAAGCAGCTTGGATGAGCGCTTGATGGAAGCGGCACGCGACTTGGGCGCTAGTGAATCGACCATGGTACGCACCGTCCTGATTCCTGTCATCTTACCGGCGGTAATGGCAGGTTGGTTACTGGCCTTTACCTTATCACTCGATGATGTGGTGGTATCGACCTTTGTCACGGGGCCTAGCTATGAGATTTTGCCGCTGCGGATTTATTCGATGGTACGCGTCGGCCTCAAACCTGAGGTCAACGC
This sequence comes from Psychrobacter sp. ENNN9_III, assembly GCF_001462175.1. NCBI lineage: Bacteria > Pseudomonadati > Pseudomonadota > Gammaproteobacteria > Moraxellales > Moraxellaceae > Psychrobacter > Psychrobacter sp. ENNN9_III. Next base: position 29,290 of record NZ_LNUO01000022.1, on the reverse strand, counting down.
CGTCGGTACGTTGCTACTGGTAGCCTCTTTGGTACTGGTCGTCATCTCACAGCTATTATTACGGCGACGCTAGACGTTGAAGGCTGGCTAATGGCAGGCACTTGATAAAAATATTTGAGTGGAATTCACCGATAGATTGTTTATAATGAATTTTTCTCACTCAAGTGCTTAGGTTATCTTATGTTAGAGCTTCGTCATCTCAATACATTGACGGCACTGCGCGCGCATGGCTCGCTGGCTGCGGCCGCCGATGAGCTGCATGTCACCGCCTCTGCCGTCTCGCATCAGCTAAAAGAGCTGGAAAACTATTATGATGTCAGCCTCGTCAATCGCCGCACGCGCCCGCTGAGCTTTACCCCAGCAGGCAAGATAGTGCTGGCATTGGCCGACAGCATCTTGCCGCAAGTCACCCGCACCAAATCCAATCTCAAACGCCTCGCCCATGGGCAGGCTGGTCGCCTGCGTCTGGCCTCTGAGTGCCATAGCTGCTTTGATTGGCTAATGCCAATACTCAACCAGTATCGCCGCGAGTGGTCGGATGTCGAGCTGGACTTTGCCACAGGGTTTGAGCCTGAGCCGCATCATCTATTGATGGAGGGTGATATTGACCTGCTGATCACCACCAGTGATTTGCCGATAGAGGGTATCAGCTATCAGCCGCTATTTGAGTATGAGAGCCGCTTGGTACTGTCGCCCACGCATGACTTGGCGGCGCAAGACTTTATCGCGCCTCATGACTTAATCGATGAAACCTTGATCGCTTATCCCGTCGAAGCCAAACGCCTCGATATCATCGCAGGCTTTATGACGCCAAGCGATGTGAGCTTCAAAAATGTCCGTACCACAGAGCTGACAGCGATGCTGATACAGCTGGTCGCCAGTGAGCGCGGTGTGGCTGCTCTCCCTGATTGGGTAGTGGCGGAGTATGAGAAAAAAGGCTGGGTGGTATCCCGTCCATTAGGTAGTGGTGTACATTGTCAGCTATATGCCGCGACGCGTACGTCAAGTCAAGATACCGCGTATATGCAAGGGTTTGCGAGCTTATTGGAAGGGATAGTAAAACCTTTGTAGTTTCATTACTAATTACTTTCTTATAGTTATATAATATCGACTACTTTCTTATATCTTAACAGACTTTATATTAAATGATGGTTCCCTAGTGAGGACTTGAATCTTAGGCTGTAGGCTAATGATGCCAGTGTTTTAACTCACTAAGATAGTCACAGTGTACTTCGCTGTGTACATTTAATAAGCTTTTGAATCATTATCTTTATTTACCATAAGCGCTGTTGTGAGAACAGTCAGGGTTTTAGCTTTTTTTTATGCACTACATGACCAGTTGTTAGCGGCAGACTAGGAGTATACAGATCACTATTAGCTCTCTGTTTCGAAACGTTCAATCACCTTTAGATATCGACGTATATCTTTTTCACACCTTTTCAAAATTTCGATATTGTTCTTCACTTCGCTTATCGAATCTAAAATGTTTTTATATGCTTCATCTGATTTAGATGGCTCTATCAGGTTATTCAAATCTATGTGTAACGCAGCCAGTGACTCTTCAAAGTTGATTTTAGCTTCTGGTATGGTTTTTAACTCATTTTTCATCAGTGGTAGAAGCCTTTCATTCAGCTTCTTTATCCGTGTTATATGCTCATCTACTGAGAAGAAACTATTTAATTGCATTATATTAGATATTAGATCTAAAGCGCCCGTAATCTTCTCACCTTTAACACTCATAACCACTACAGAGATAGCACTCGAATTAGATACTGTATTTTTAAGTTCTAATGACTCTAATGTATCATCAAAAAGTCTATGTTCTTTATTAAACTGCTTATCTAGTATGTTGACCTCAAATATTTTATCAAGCTCGTTAACCATACTGTCCAAACTTTTGTATATAAACTCATTAATAAACTCTTTCTCGTTCATTAAGTAAGTTTCACATATTTGTTTCGTATCATCTATAGCTTCAATCCAATTACTATTATTTATAAATCTATTAGAAACCCCTGCGCTTGACTCAAAACCCTCGTATTTTCTTGTGTAAGACTTAATTACTGAAGCACCTTTTACTTTATAGTCAATCCATTCGATAAAATTTATTAATTTTATATTTTTATAAACTATAATTAGCCGAAAATAACTGGACCTACCGTATCCAAAATTAGTAGCAATCTGTAACTCTAAATCTTTAGTGAATCTGTAGCTTGGTTGAGACCATCCCTTGTAGCTATGAGAGAAAAGGATGTACCTTTTATCGCCGCTAGCCTTATTAATTGTCTTCTCCAGTCTATAAGCATGAATCCATAATGCAATATATACACAGAGGTCTTGATTAAGAAAGTTTATAAGATCTTTTCTTAGGCTCTCTGAACTCTCTACCAAACTCTTTTCATAATCAAGGATTGCCTGACTATAGGAGTTTTCTTGTTCAAAATCCTCACGAACAGGCTTATTTACCGCATTTACGCACTGAGCATATACTCGCTTATCTCTACGATCTTGCACTAACCGCTCTATTCGTTTTTTAATATTCTCTATTGCAAATGGTATTGATACTCTAACCTCAGGTTGATTTCGATCTGAGAATTTCACACAATAATTGAAATGAGTATTATTGTAATTAGTAGATAGGTCTTGTGATACGCTCATAATCTCTTGTTTCATTATGGAGTTAATAACCTCAAACGGATTATTGTTAAAATCGTCCTTTTTATGAAAAGCTTGTACCCGACTGAGAATATCCTTAAAAAAGCTATCAATAGTTATTTTCTTAATAGAAATATCATTTTTTTCTGCTGAATAGTTCAAGGCCAACATATAATCAATGTTAATACCTTTCGCATTAAAGGTGTATTCATCCTCAAAACAATCATAGATACGCTTATAGTAGATGTGGTTTTCATTATTTTTATTATTCATAGTAGTTCTGCCTCAATATAGTTTGGTTCATAATTTATTTTGTAGGAGTAATGACAGTCTGTGCCATATTAAATTAGCTATTTTCAAGTATAGCTTGTTCCTCATCAAAAACTCTTAACCTTGATTGTGTAGCATCATTAAGATCAGCGATTTCTTTGAGACTTTAATGCAGCAAAAGTGAACCTATTACTGATATCCCCAAAGATATTATTCTCACGAATTGACATATTGTGTAGTTTACGTGAGTCCATATGAACCTCTATATAGTAAAAAATAAATTATTATGGAGCCTATAAAAACCTAACTTATAAACTATGTATAAAATGTGTTATGTATCCAAATCCGGCTTATCACCTTCTTCAGGTGATTTGGCCTTATATTCTTCAAACAACTTCATGCAAGAATCAAGATTGAAATTGATATAGTTCCCAATTTTTAAGAAATCGTTTTGCTCCAACACTTCAAGACAACTACCCTTAACCATGTCCTCAAGTTCTGCTCCATGCTTCTCAAACTCTTCATGCAGCACTTGTTTAATAAGTTCCATATTTTTAGAGTCTTCAAGCAAGTAATTTGCCAAATTCAAAGATATATCAGTGGTAAACATATTCATAACTGCTTCTTCAGTGACAGTACTGACTGTTTCTACCATTGAGGCTATTTCAATTGGCGTTCTCACTGAAATAGTTGAGTAGTGTTCATTATTACTGGCTTTTTTTACTTCGTTAAACTTCTCATAAAGAGTACTCATCAGTTTTTCCTATTTTAAGCAATAAATTTTATGGTTTTGGATTGGTTTCACTAGGATTGTCTATAGATTTTCTTAGCTTACGAACCAGAGTTACAAACTCCTTAGATATGTTCTTATGATCAACATCGTGTTGAAGATTACTTCGAGCCATCCAAAGATAATCATGATCTTGTCGAAGTGTCGCATGTGCATACCATTCATCCCACGCAAAATCCTTATTTAATTTGGTACTATTTTCACTCAAAGTTTCTGCATGCTCAGAAATATATAGTGCTTCATGTCCGGGACAGCTCAATACAAAATCTTTTAGCATACGCTCAATAAAACTGTTGATGATTTGCGAGCGCGAAGTACCATTGCGCTTAGCAACAGCATCAATGATTATCAAGTCAAGGTTGTTAAACCTCATATTAAACTTTTTGAAATCTGGTTTATCAAAAGTTGTAGTGGATTGATCTTCTGAATGAGCAAAAGCCTTCTCATCGAATGTAATCTCTAAGTGCATAAACTTCACCTGTCTATTAAATACATTGGATAGTAATCTGGATCTAATTTTATGGTTCTCTTATTTATTACGATCTTTCTAATTGCTTGATTAGCTTAAGCAGACTGCTGTATATGTCTTCTACCTCGGTTTTCCTTAAAACAATCTTATCTGAGTTTTTTATATTCACACCACAACTTAACGCTAGGGTAATTACAGGACTAGAAATATTGCGCTGTTTTTGGCGAATTTGACAATGCTGGGTAGCTTTCATAACAATATCCTTTGATGCCTAGTTAATATAACTCATTATTATAAATATTATTTTATTAGTCAATATATAACTTTACTTTTATTCATACTAACCTTTCTGTTCATAGAATTATTATGGTAGGTCGTAATAATACAGTCTCCTACTACTACTAATGTGACACCACCCATCCTTCTTAATAGCTCTACCTCTTTAAGTAGCTGCCTAAGCTTTTTCATAGCTACTTTACTCTCTTTTGAAGTTAATTGACTCAAATCTCGCTTGATACCTCTACTCTCAAGGATTTCTAGAGCATATTTTAGTTGTTTGCTGTTCATGAAAAGACCTCTCTCTAGTAATAAGTAAGAATAGAATGATTAACCGCTTTATGAACAGAGTATAGTTAAAATTTAAATAATAGTCAATATATGAATAATAAATAAATAATTAAATGAATTATTTAATAGTATTTACGTTTGATTTATAGTATATTTAGTCATATGGACAGGCGATTGCACTTTTAAAAGCAAAAAATCGTAAGTATATAAGCTGTTATTTATTACAGAACTGACTAACAATATATTAAAAAAGAGAGTATGTATGTATATACACAAGATAAACGAATGCACACGCTGCAACGGCACTGGTTATATCGGTAAGTGGAAACACATTGCGAAAGGTATGTGTTTCGCATGTGAAGGTGAGGAGAGCTATGTGGGATCTTCATACAGAAGAGCTGATCGAGTGGTTAAAAATGAAGAGAAATATCACAAACAAATCAAGGCTTCAATCATGAGTGATGGAACAGTTCTCTCTGGCCGTGTCGATCTGCTATATAACCCTAAGATGCTTGATAGCATGGCTTCTCTAGCGGAAGAAGGGTTTGATGATGAGATTCTTGCTGATTTTGCACATCAAATGTCAAAGAGATAGGGCTCTTGACTATTAAAAGAACAAAAAGCTACAGGCTACTACTTTTAACTTATATTTTGATTTATTAAATTATTGGTCAAGATGGAATGGTTGATTATTCTAAATAGGGTATACCTCAAGGGAACCAGCTATTTCATCATTCAAACCTATTAATAGACCACTTAAAATAGACTGCTGTAAAGCAACCACTTATATCAGACCATTAAACGAGTAATATATAGCAAAGCTTATAAAACCAACTTAAAAAAATAAAACCCAATCGCGGTTGCCAATAAAGTCAGTCCGACGTGCAACCCTATCAATGCCAAACCTGCCAACAGCCGTCCATCATGGATAAAGCTAAATACCTCAGCACTAAAGGTACTAAAGGTCGTCAATCCGCCCAAAAACCCAGTTATCACAAATACCCGTACATGATCAGGCAGATGGCTCCCCATACGCTCAAACCATACCAGCGCCAGACCAATTAGCAGACCGCCCAACACATTCGCGCCAAGCGTACCAAGTGGTATCCAGCTATGTACGGGATTAAAACGCGACAGCCACGCCCGCAGGCATGCGCCAAGTGCTGCTCCCAAACCGATGGCAAGCCACTGCATAGATTATCCTTCCTTTGTATGGCTTTTAAACTGTATATGGCTGCTAAACATTACACCGCAGGTAGCTCCGTCATCGGCCAACGCGGTACGCAGCTGACGGCTAGATCATCAGACTGCCCTGCTTGCAGACGCTCATAGCCTGCATAAGCAATCATCGCCCCATTATCGGTACATAACGCTGGCGGCGCGTAATGCACGGTGGCATTGATCTTGGCCAGCTCACGCTCCAAGGTCTCCCGCAAGTGCGTATTGGCGCTGACCCCGCCAGCAATCACTAGGCGACTCATCTCTACTTGTTTTAACGCTTTCACGCATTTTTTTACTAGCGTATCGACCATGGCATGTTGGAAGCTGGCGGCAATATCGGCACGCACTTGTGGGTCGCTGTCAGAGCCAGCAGTGTCTTTGATAAGATTATGCACCGCTGTTTTCATACCGCTAAAAGAAAAGTCCAGACCACGATGCAGCATCGGACGCGGCAAATCATAAGCACTGGGATCGCCATTTTCGGCTAATTTAGCAATATTAGGGCCACCAGGATACGGAAGGCCGAGCATTTTGGCCGCTTTATCAAAGCACTCACCTGCGGCATCGTCGATGGACTCACCTAGGATTTCATATTGTCCAATACCGTGTGCGGCGATCAGCTGCGTGTGCCCGCCAGATACCAGTAGCGAGACAAACGGAAACGCTGGCGGATTGGCACCCATCAGCGGCGCCAGCAGATGCCCTTCCATATGATGGACCCCAATCGCAGGGATATCCAAGCCGTATGCCAAACTGCGACCAAACAGCGCGCCCGTCATCAGCGCACCGATTAGGCCTGGGCCTTTGGTATACGCGACGGCATCGAGCTCACTTTTTTTGACATCGCACTGCTCGAGCAGCTCATTGAGCAACGGCACCAGTTTGCGAATATGATCGCGGCTGGCAAGCTCGGGTACCACGCCGCCATAAAGAGCGTGCAGCTCTATTTGTGAATACAGCACCTGCCCGACCAAACCTTGATTGTCGCTACCCATTTGCTCACTGTCAAAGATCGCCAGCCCCGTCTCATCACAAGACGTCTCTAAACCCAATACCTTCATATTTTTGCCTTTATCATACCTTGGTCTGCGTGTTGGTTTTGATCACGCTTTTATCTGCGACTCTCTATCTAAGCACTTGCACAAAAAAACCGCCATTGTCTGTCACAATGACGGCCAGTTTAGCAAATTTCAATGGCTCATATGGCCTAAATCAGCTTACGGCAGCTACCATATAATCGACCGCTGCATAGACCTCCGCTTCGCTTACTTTGTCAGTCGCCTGCGCGGGCATCTTGTTAAAGCCCTGCGCTGAGTGCATATGTAGCGTATCTATACCCTTAGCAAGGCGGGGCGCCCACGCTGCTTTATCACCGTATTTTGGTGCATCGAGCAGACCTGCTTCGTGGCAGACTTTACAGTTGGACTCGTATAGCTTCGCCCCTGCATCAGCTGCCAACACTTCAGGCTCATCTGCTGTTGATGGCTCGACTGCTTCGGCCGGTTCAGCTGTCGTCGTTGCTGGCGCTTCTACTGCGGCTGGCTCAGACGTCTGCAGTTCAGACGTTAACGGCTCAGACGCTTCAGGCGCGGTGGCAGGTGCCTCCTCTACTGCCGTGCTCGTTTCGGCAGGCGCGTCAGCGGGCGGCTCGGCAGTGTTATTATCACTACAAGCGCTCAATAACAACAATGTGCTAATACCAAAAGCATATAAAGTCAGTTTTTTTATCATCAGCACAGCTCCTTTCGTAGTTTAGGTTAGCAGCTATTCAGTCGTCGCTGGCTCAGCGTCGCTCTCTGTTGTTTCGGCATCAGTAGCTGGCATATTTGCATTATCAGCCACCGCTGCGTCTGTATTGGTATCATCAGCAGTAGCTTCTGCCGTAGCAGGCTCAGTCATGCCTTCTTCTATAGTCGTAGTAGCTCCTGCTTCCGTACCGTCTGCGGCAGCTTCGCCCTCTACAGGCATTGGCGCTGTCTCTGGAAACTCCATGTCTTCGGCCTCAGGTGCATTTTGACGAGCCAGTTCAGCGGCTTCCTCCACTCTATCTACTGCTAAGACCTCATGAGACTCGCCTTCTTTATCACCACTACAGGCGGTAACGCCAAGCCCAAGAGTAACAACCATTGTCGCACTTAACACTGTATTTAGTACTGTTTTTTTCATTCCAACACCCTTAATAAAATGGACACATCGTCTTGAATATGCCTACTGCTATATGGGAATTATCATAGCATAAACTCAAACCAAACCGTTATAAGCAGTAAGGGTTTTTTGTTCTTTCACTTATCCTCGCTTATTTAGTTTTAGTCAAGTTTACAAAGATTTATAACCTGGACAAAGACGCATATTTATCGTCCACCTTACATGACAGTACTGATAGTTAGATGTACTAAAAGCATTGACTTTGTTGCCATTTTTTATTAAAATACCTGCCCTTGTGCTATAGCGCAAAAATTATCCTAGTTTGAGCTGATGCCGGTAATCTTGAGATATTACGGCTAAATACTAATACACAGCCAAATTAATGCCTTTATATCTCATCCTAATCAAGGAGTCTTCATGCCTGCAGTTAAGGTTAAAGAAAACGAACCAGTTGATATCGCTATCCGCCGTTTCAAACGTGCTTGTGAAAAAGCTGGTGTATTATCAGACGTACGTAAGCGTGAGTTTTATGAAAAGCCAACGCAAGTACGCAAACGTAAAAAAGCTGCTGCCGTAAAGCGTTATAAGAAAAAACTACAACGCGAAACTATTCGTACCACTCGTATGTACTAATCAATAATACGATTAGTTAAGTACAAGCGCTACACTAACGCCACTGTTATCGATGAATAACAGTGGCGTTTTTTATGCTACAATTTTTTGTTATTGCTGTTGTTTACACAGGCTTTTATTGACGAGCCAAGCAAAAATTGCTTCTTTAAAAGCCTAATGAATAAAATTTAACGAATAAGGATAATAATAGTGAGCCAACTTAAACAGAACTTATCGGACAGTATCAAAGCTTCTATGAAAGCGCGCGAGCTTGAGCGCGTCAAAGTACTACGCAATGTGCAAGCGGTCATCAAACAAATCGAGATTGACCGTCAAAAAGAGCTTGATGATGCAGGCGTCTTAGAAGTGCTACAAAAGCAGCTAAAACAACGCCAAGAGTCATTGGCTATCTTTACTGAAAATAGCCGTGATGACCTAGCGACCAAAGAGCAGTTTGAGATTGATATCATCAACGAGTTTATGCCACAGCAGATGAATGATGCTGAGCTTGCAGCTTTGGTCAATGCAGAAATCAATGAGCAAGGCGCAACATCGATGCGTGATATGGGTAGTGTTATGGGCGTGCTTAAAAATAAAACCGCTGGTCGCGCTGATCCGGCACTAATCTCTAAGCTGGTAAAAGAAGCGTTACAAGGCTAACAATTACTGCCTCATAACAGCTGCTATATAAACAACCGCCTAAGGTTTAAATTCTTTGGCGGTTTTTACGTTTTTAATTTCTTGTTTAATACTTGCTAATAGTGGACGAGCACTGCTGCTCTGTGCGCCAGCGTGTAATTGCTCGGCCAACTGCTTGGCCTGCGTAAGTGAGATAAGTGCCGACTCGTAACGGCCATTCCATAGCTGATCATGACTGCGATAACGCAGCGCATTAATCGTAGCGATACGGGCAACCTGCGGTGATGTAGCGGTTTTGGCCAGTTTTTCATTGGCCAGCTGTAGGCTTTGCCAGGCATAGCGATCACTTGGCTGCTGCTGGGTCAAAGGCTTGAGTAGCGCTTGTGCTTGGGTCGACTGATTACTATTGGTTAACGCTTCTGCCAAATACAGACGCAAATCGCGGCGCTCAGGATACAGGCGCTGTTGCTCTGCCAATACGTCTGCTGCCTTTGACCAATTATTTTGTTCACTCAATACTTGGCTATGGGTGATAGATAATAGTGGCTCTAGCATTTGTTGCTCAGCTGCCGGTAATACCTGTAGCTGCTGTATTATTTTATTCGCTTCCTCAAAGCGCTGCTGCTCGCCATACCAATGCGCTAAAGCCAGCTTTGCCCCGACGCTATTTTTGGCAGCAGTCGTTAAAACTGTCTCTGAGACATGCTGACCCGTCGTCTGTACTCGCCAATAAAGCAGGTCAAATAAAGCTTGATGACGCTGCTGCTGGGTCAATGATAAGGGTGGATAACGCTGAGCTCGGCTTTGTGACTCGCTTAGACGTTCATTACTAAGCGGATGTGAGCGTACAAAGCTTGGCAAAAAGCGGTTGGCAACTTGATTTAACTGGTTTCGCTGGTTCATTGTGGCAAAGAATCTTGGCATTGCTCGTGGATCATAGCCTGCCTGCGTCATAATCTGCATGCCCACGCGGTCAGCCTCGCGCTCATTATTACGGCTAAAAGCCATGCTACTATTCATGGCAGCAGTTTGGCTGCCCATCATGACAGCGGCACCAGCATCACCGTCAGCTGCTGAGGCAGCAATAGCTGCCAACATGCCGCCTATCTGCATCAACATGGCTTTTTTGCGCTCATCTGCACCGCTTTCGTAATGACGCTGGCTAATGTGGGCCACTTCATGAGCCACAACGCTTGCCAGCTCATCCATGCTGCTGGCCGCTAGTATCGTCCCTGTATTGATACCTATAACGCCCCCTGGCGCGGCAAAAGCGTTGATACTTGGGTTATCAATGATGACCACGGCCAAAGGTGCTTGCTGCCGTACTTGGGCGTTGAGACGCCATGTCATGCCTTTTATGGTTTCTTGAACCCAAGGATCATGCTCCATCTTGGCACGACCATTGATATTTTGTAGCGACCATTCACCCAGCAGTTTATTTTGATACTGGTCAGCGAAGCTTAAGCCCTGACCTTGCAAATTTGGTAGCTGTAACTCATCAGGTTTTTCAGTTTGCCAAGTGCCATACGTTGAGCCAGTCATTAATGCTGATGGCGTTAATGGTGTTGTCGGCTGCGGGGTAACAGTAGCAGCGTAGCTCTGATGGCCAACTAGCATTGAGAACATAAGCAGGCCTGCATGTCGCAATGTAGGCTTTTTATATAGCTGGGATAACGCCCACAATCGAGTGAGCGGCTTGTCGGTTACACGTTGGTCTGTTGTAGACTCAAGGCTTAAAAAACGATTTGAATAATTCAAAGATATGTCCTGTTCTATTAGCTGCTGATGGCCATAGCGTTTTTTGGCTATACGAGGTTGACTGCTTATCGTCAATTCTTAGGGTAATTTTAATAGGTCAATCATAACGATGACTATATTCAACTGCTTTTGCTCTATTACAGTTTGTTATAATATAACCATTGTTTTAGCATAACTATGTTTCATAATTATAATGGTTTTACTTTGTAGTAGTTTACAACGACTTTAAACGTTGAGTTTTAAAGCTTAATTAATCAAGACTCAGATGCTAAGGATTTTATCTATGTCTGCAAAAGGCAATTTGAATACTACGATATACGCACCTCATCAGGTCTGCTTACAGCAATCATTATCTGATAGCGAGCAGGATAAGATTGCGTCATTACTACGTTTATTACCAACTTACTGCATCAACTATATTGAGTCAACAGAGGCCCTAGACCATACGCAGCCTGTCATTAAAGTAAAAGGTATGGTGGATGGACGCGGACTTGCTTGTCCCATGCCACTGTTAAAAACTAAAGTCGCACTACGTAGTGTCGTTAGTGGTGAGTCGTTATATGTCGTGGCAACTGATCCCAACTCTCAAGCAGATATTACGGCATTTTGTCATCAATCGCGTCAAACCAATGATGGCGAGCTGCTGCTTTTAACTGTGAATCAAACGACTACTGGGCAAGAGACGGATAGCACCTTAACGAAGACTTCCGATACAATATTTCACTTCATCATTACCAAAACCGATAGCAACTAAGCGTCGCTATCCTTTACAATTAAGACAATAAAGATTTTTATCTGAATATTTGCTCGTTTAATATTTGCTTACCTATTTAATCAAGGTCAAGAATATGACTACTCCATCTACTGAATCTTCCACAACAAAAAAGACGCAAGACAGTGCTGGTACTGAAAAAAATGCTGCACGTGAAGCGGCGCTGAATGCTGCAGCGCAGCGCCCACCCTACGATGCTAGTGCACTAGAAGACACCAGTACACGCGATTTAGTACCTGCCATGCCGACTCATCTGTCTGCACCAGGGGTGAATTTGGGTGCGTATATCAATACTGTCCATCAAATCCCTATCTTGACACCGACTCAAGAGCAAGAGCTTGCCCATCGCTACTACGATGAAGGCGATGTTGAGGCTGCACGCTTACTGGTCATGTCACACCTGCGTTTTGTCATTCATATTGCTCGTAGTTATTCAGGGTACGGTCTACCGCAAGCCGATTTGATTCAAGAAGGTAATTTAGGATTGATGAAAGCGGTCAAACGTTTTGATCCCAATAAGGGTGTACGTTTGGTGTCTTTTGCAGTGCATTGGATCAAAGCTGAAATTCATGAATTTGTGATTCGTAACTGGCGCATTGTGAAAGTTGCCACTACTAAGGCACATCGTAAGTTATTCTTTAATTTACGTAGTCTCAAAAAGACCAATAATCAGCTGACATTAGAAGAAGCAGATGCTATCGCAAAGGATTTGAATGTCACACGTAAGCAAGTGCTAGAGATGGAGTCGCGTCTGACGTCATACGACGCATCGTTTGAGACGCAATCAAGTGACGATGATGATGGACGCTATGCACCGCAGTTGTTTTTAGAAGACGGTATTGATCCTGCTGAGATGATAGAAGAGTCTGATTGGGAAGAGAGTAACTCATCAGCATTGATAGCAGCGATGGATACCTTAGATGATCGCTCGCGTGATATTGTTGAACAGCGTTGGCTGACAGAGCAGAAGTCTACTTTGCATGAGCTGGCTGCCGTCTACTCTATCTCAGCAGAACGGGTACGCCAGATCGAAAAAAATGCCATGGACAAAATTCGTGATGCGATGACTATTGAGAGTGTCATTTTACCTGATGACATTCAATAAATAGTCAGATATCAGTCTAACTGTATTACTTATAATAAGCGTGGTCGTATGTTGAATTGGATAAGTGTTGCAGCGATAAATCTCGCTATCGCTGTTGGTCTAGGCGCGTTTGGAGCACACGCTATCAAAAGTATGGTCGATGCTCAGCAGCTTGAGTGGTGGCATACGGCAACGCTGTATCTATTTATTCATGCACTTGGGTTATTGGTCGTTGGACTCTTGATTCGCCTAGGTTATGCTACTCATGTTAGTGCTTGGCTACTACAGATTGGTATTGTTATATTTGCTGGTAGCTTATTTGCGATGACTCTAGGCGCACCGCGTTGGTTTGGAGCCATAACACCTGTGGGTGGTATCTTATTAATAGCGGGATGGCTGTGGCTTGCTGTCACTGCATTTAAAATGAGTAGATAACGTTAAAATGTAAAACGTCATAGTCCTAATATGACCAATCAAATAGCTATTGAGTTGAATCATTGTTTTGAGGGAACAAATATTATGAGTACTATTCATGTTAATGGAAGAACTTTACAGACCACTCATCAAACTGTCCAGTTAGTTGTTAATGAATTGGGACTTAGCAGTGGTCGCTATGCGGTCGAAGTTGATGGTGAGCTCGTCCCCAAAAGCGAGCTTGCACAGCTACGTATCGTCGAAGGTATGAATATAGAAGTCGTACAAGCAGTCGGTGGTGGTTAGATTTTATCCGTCTTTTGTATTGAACCAATAACATATAAAAAGACCTCAACATAAGATGTGTTGAGGCCCTTTTTTATTAAGTTTTTATTGTATTTATTAGGGCTTTATTGCCTGATTTTTATTAACTGACTAATGCTGTCGTTAAGTCGCTGGAGCCGCTTCAGCTCCCAATACTTCTTCATAGCGCCCTTCACGTCCTGCACCGCGGACCTTTTTACGCTCTTGACGAGTTTTGTATTTGCGCACTTGTCTATCAAGCTTGTCTGCCATCTCGTTAATGGCTTTATACATATCATCTTCACACGCTTGGACGAACATTTCTTGACCTGAGACTCGCATGATCGCTTCAGCTTTATGGCTTTTTTTGCCTCCGTCATTTGCTCCACTATTATCTAATGATAATATCACTTGGATACTTTGAATCTGGTCAAAGTGACGCTCTACTTTTTCAAGCTTTTCACGTACAGCTGTGTTCATTGCCTCGGTTACGCTGATATGGTGACCACTGATAGAAACGTTCATATGCTGATCCTTATATTTATTACTCATAGTCAACAGATGGTTTGGCACTCCGGCCTATACCACCTTGCCTTATCAATAACAGTAGTAGAGTCATCGTATATTCATTCTGTGGTAAATCCTCTAATAACCACCTACTCATAATATAGATCAACTGCTGCAAATTTATTATTGATATGCCTCTAATTTGTCATGAAAGCACATAAGTAGCAATACGCTATATTGTAACTAAACGTAACCAGGTCTTTTGTTATTTTCACAATTCTATATAATCAGGAATTTTTATTTTTTATTTATGACGTTGTATAAAGCAATCTTTCTAATAGATGTCAGCCTCTACCAAAACGCTAAATCTTTTATTTAGTATTATCTAATTTTTATAGTTGAAGTACTTTTTACAAAATAGGCAATTTTTAATACTTTTGTTTGCGCTGCGTAGAAGAGCTGATATTCATTGCTTCTCGGTATTTGGCCACTGTACGTCGTGCGATATCTATACCGTCAGTAAGTAGCTGAGTTTGGATACGGCTATCGGATAAGGGCTTTTTGGGATTTTCATCCCTTATAAGCTGTTTGATCATGGCGCTGATGGCGGTGGACGAGATGTCCCCATCATTACTACTAACGTGGGATGAAAAGAAGTGTTTGAGAGAAAATAGACCTTGAGGGGTTAAAATTGTCTTGCTAGTGGTCAGACGCGAGACGGTAGATTCATGCAGTTCTACTTCTTCTGCTACATCTTTTAGAATCAGCGGCTGCATCGCTGTGGCACCATGTTGCAAAAACTCGTCTTGACGGCGTACGATACTAGTGGCGACCTTTAACAAGTTTTGATTGCGCTCCTCGATACTACGAATAAACAGTCGTGCATCTGTGAGGTTTTCGCGTAAATATTGATTGTCAGGACTGTCATCACCGCGCTTAACCAAACTTGCGTACTCTTGGTTAATCCGTAGTTTCGGTAATGTGGCTGGATTTAGACGCACGTGCCAGCCGCCCTCTTTTGCTTCGCTATTGGACGGTTGACGTAACGGGGTCACCAACACATCCGGAATATCGTAGCTGGCAGGTGGTTGAGTATAGTCGGGCTGCGTGTTTTGAAAGGACAATCCTGGTGCGGGGTTCAATGTACGCAATAAATTAATGGCAGGGGTAATATGCGCAGGTAACAAACCTGTAGTCTCAGTCAGTGCTTTGATATTGTTACTAACCAAATAATCACTAGCAGATAGCAGCGCCTGAGCATGCGCTAAATGTTCCGTATTAGGATCAAGCTTGTTCAATTGAATCGCAAGGCATTCACTTAGATTGCGCGCGCCTACGCCAAGCGGGTCACAAGATTGAATAATATGCAGCACCACTTCTATCTCGTCACGCTCAATCTGCTCATCCCATTGATAAAAGCTTGCCATTGTATCGAAACTTTTGAACAGCTCGTCAATATCCAACTGCACAAAGCCCATATTATCCATCGAATCTACCAGATACTCTGCTATTAGCATATCTGAATCTGAGAGATGTTTAAAATTCAGCTGCCAACGTACATAATCTTGAATACTAGCACTCGTACTTCCTTGATAATCATCAAGCTCGTCGTAATCTGTGCTCGCTGCGGCGCTACTCCCACTAAAGCTTCCGATATCATAGTTACCGTAGCTTTCATCGCTATCCGTGCTCTGATAATCGCTATTTGAGTACGTATTGTCTGCATCAGTGTTGTCCATAGCACTGCCATCAATGTTTGCCTGTTGCAGTTTGTCTAAGCTATCACTAAAAGTGTCGTCATACTCAGTAGCACCATATTCAAAATCATCATTACCATCCGATGAGTCAGACATGTCAGTCGATAGACCTACCTCGCTATTGTCATTCCACATCTCAAGTGTTAGAGAGTCATCTAACGCATCTGCTGCCGTATCACCACTGTCGTCATACTCGTACTCATCTTCCTCGATGCGCTCAAGTAATGGATTGCTATCTAGCTTCGCTTGAACCTCTTGTGCAAGCTCAAGGCTAGAGAGCTGCAACAATTTGATGGCTTGCTGCATTTGCGGGGTTAGCTTTTGGGAGGTAGATAGCGTGGTCGCCAATCCAAACGACATACTCATAGCTTATGTATTACACTCCGATATTATTACTTTAATCATATATATTTACGGCTCATGGATAACGACCAATCATAAATAACGGCTCATATTTTTAAGCGTATGCATTTTTATAAGCTTATACCATTTGCAAAAATAAAAATAGCAGGCAAAACGAGTACCAATACTTAATCGTAGCTTAAATGAGATTAGGCGTGTTAAACCATTTTCAAGCTGTTCATGTTCGGCAGTACAACTGTCCTGAACAATGACGATAGCATTATTTACCCTAATTTTGCTATGATAATTTATATCTTAAAACAATAACTGAGAATAAATACATGAATAACCACTTGCATAATCATAAACTTACGGTCGCTGCGGTACAAATGAATAGCCAACAAGACATCGATACAAACCTAGCGACTATAAAATCTGCTATTGAGGAAGCTTGTGCTCAAGGCGCGCAGCTTGTAGTGCTGCCTGAGAACTGCTGTAGTATGGGACGGCAGTTTGCAACTGCTGAGCGTTTTGAGTCTCTCTCAGCTACCCTAGCGGACTATGCCCGTACCAACCGCGTTTATTTATTGGTAGGGTCGCTACCGTGTTCTTATCGACCAGATGGAGTCGTCGTACCCGATGGGCGTCTACGCCAAGTCAG
Organism: Psychrobacter sp. ENNN9_III; assembly: GCF_001462175.1. Lineage (NCBI taxonomy): Bacteria > Pseudomonadati > Pseudomonadota > Gammaproteobacteria > Moraxellales > Moraxellaceae > Psychrobacter > Psychrobacter sp. ENNN9_III. The sequence goes on along the minus strand of NZ_LNUO01000022.1, from coordinate 12,324 downwards.
CCAGCTGTTTGGTCCTGATGGAACGCAGGTCGCACGCTATGACAAGATTCATCTATTTACTGCAACGGTGGCTGATAAACAAGGCAGCTACAACGAAGCGGCAACGTTTGAGCCTGGCATGCAGACAGTCGTGGCGCCAGTTGAAGCAAACGACTCAGTCTATCAACTTGGAATGATGGTATGTTTTGATTTGCGCTTCCCAGCCTTAGCTCAGCGTCTACGTCAAGCTGGAGCCGACTTATTAAGCGCGCCCTCTGCTTTTACTTATTTGACAGGACAAGCGCACTGGTCGCTGCTCTTGCAAGCTCGTGCCTTAGACAGTCAATGTATGGTGATTGGGGCGGCGCAAGGCGGTGATCATGCGTACAAAAATGGTAACATTCGTCAGACGTGGGGACATACCGCCATTACTGATTTTAATGGTACTGTCAAAGACTGTTATGACAACAGCCATCTAGATAATCAAACCGAAGACAAAAACTATGCGTTGGTGTTCGCTGACTTAGACAAACGTGCTCAAGAGCAGGGACGACAAAAGATGCCTATTTTTCAGTGTCATCGCTTAGCATGATTCAGCGCTGTTAAGCTCAGCATGTGTCGTCTCATTATATGGTCTGGTTTTATGTCAATCTAGTCTTTCTCGTTTTGCGTATGCGTCGCACGTGGATGAGCGCGGTCATAGACTTGGGTCAGCTTGGCAAAATCTACATGAGTATAGATCTGCGTGGTACTGATGTCACTATGTCCTAGCATCTCTTGGACAGCCCGCAAGTCGCCACTACCTGAGAGCATGTGTGAAGCAAAACAATGGCGCAGTAGATGCGGATATAGGTTTTGTGCAATACCCGCTCGCGTTGCTGCTACTTTGAGACGCTGCTGCACAGCGCGCGTTGACAATCGGGTGCCAAGCTTTTCACTGATAAATAAAGCGTTGTCCTGCTGCTCTACCCATAAATTACGATGCGGTAAATAGCGATTGATGGCAGCGGCAGCCTTCCTGCCTAATGGTACGAGACGGGTCTTATTGCCTTTACCCGTGACCCGCACCCGCAAATCGGACAAATCTACGTCAGTGACATCAAGCGCCACCAACTCCCCCACCCGCAGACCACTACTATACAGTAGCTCAAACATTGCTTTATCACGTAGCCATAAGCGGGCTTGCTCAGGTGTATCAGGTATCTCTTGATCGAGCAATTGGGTCAACAAATCCACATCAGCGATAGAAGGCAATGGTCTAGCGCTGCGTTTTAGCTGATAGCCAGTAGTGGGATTGATACGTGCCAACCCCTCTTCAATCATCCAGCCATAAAAATGGCGAATAGCTGACAGCTCTTGTTGGACACTTGCCAGTGCCAGCTTATCTTCATCCAAGCGTTGACTGATATGCTGCGCAAGTGTGCGTTTATCACAGCGCGTCCAGCTCAGCTGCTTACCACGTAAAAACAACGCGAGTTGATTGAGTCCAGCAAAATAAGACTTTAAGGTATGCACGGAGTGATTGCGCACCGCCAAAGTGTTTAGCCAGCGATGCACTGGTGACAACAGCTCACGTAGCGTCTTATCTATTTCTATAGATTCAGCAGGCATATAGATATAGTCATCTTTAATAGACATAAAGTGTCCTTAATGCCTCAAATACCAAGTAGTTGACTCAGTTTGATGAGTTGACTGGGTTGGGTTTGATTCCTGCTTGCGCCATTAAACCATCTGGGCTAAATACACCTTCATAAACAAAGGCAGTTGGGCCTGTCATCATGACTGAATAGCCTGGTTGCCACTGGATAATCATACTACCGCCATATAGCTGCGCCCGTATTTCTTCGCCTTCGTCAAGCCAGCCCTCACGCACACCAACGGCTACTGCCGCACAAGCGCCTGTACCGCACGCTTGAGTCTCACCGACGCCGCGTTCATAAACACGCAAACGTATATGACGCTGATTCATAACCTGCATAAAGCCTACATTCACATGCTCTGGGAATGCTGGGTGTGACTCAATGGCTTTACCCAACGTTTCGACTTCAGCATCAAGCACATCGTCGACTTTGATAACCGCATGCGGGTTGCCCATGTTGGCAACATAGAGCTGCACAGGCGTACCATTGACGTCTAGATGATAGGCGTTTTGAATTTTGGTCGTCGCTCTGGGCGTAAATGGTATCTCATCTGGCTCAAACTTGGGTTTGCCCATATCCACCTCAACCCAGCCATAGCGATCAGTGGTCAAAGCAATAATACCGCCTGCGGTCTCGACACGTAAGCGCTGTTTAAATGACAATTTACGCGCTTGCACAAAACGGGCAAAACAGCGGGCACCATTACCGCACTGCTCAACCTCTGTGCCATCGGTATTAAAAATACGATAACTAAAATCAACATCCGGGCGCATTGGTGGCTCGACGACGAGCAATTGATCAAAGCCAATACCTAGATGACGATCTCCTAATAACTGCACCAACTCTCTGGTCAAATCCAAGCGCTGAGTTACCAAATCAATGACCATAAAATCATTGCCCAGACCATGCATTTTGGTAAATTCTATTAGCATATCCCTTTGTCCTATTCTATTTTTATGTGTCTGTTATATTAGCATGCTGTCTGTCACAATGATAACTATCAAAGCTCCAGAGGCTGTATGAATCCATTAAAATAATAAATAACTGTGCTTATCACAATGAAACCTTTAGCGACCATAATCACCGCCATAAAAAACCCATTGTCATGATAACAATGGGTCGTTATTACATCGGCAAGAGTGGCAGTTACTAAGAGTGGCAGTTACTCTATTTATAATGCACTCTACTTTGCGTTTTGCCAAAGTATTTCATCTGCATATAATGCTTCAACAGTTTCACGTTTGCGAACTAGCTGATGATGACTTCCTGCAACCATGACTTCACTTGCACGCGGGCGTGAATTATAGTTGCTACTCATGGTAAAGCCATACGCTCCTGCACCAGTAATCGCTAAAATGTCACCCGTTGCGAGTGATAATAGACGATCTTTTGCTAAGAAATCCCCAGTCTCACAAATCGCCCCAACGATATCCCACGGCTGGGTGTCATCTGTATCGATACCTTCGCTGGGTAATGTCATAGGAATCACTGCCATTTCAGCTTGATAAAGCGCTGGACGAATCAAATCATTCATCGCAGCATCAACAATGGCAAAGTTTTTGTGCGCTGTTGGTTTTAGTACATCGACACGGGTAAGCAAAATACCTGCATTGGCAACCATGCTGCGACCTGGCTCAAAAAACACTGGTAAACCAAGCTCAGTTAGTTTCGGTAGGAGTGCTTGCGCAAAATCATGAATAGAGACGGGCGACTCATCAATATAACGCACCCCCAAGCCGCCGCCCAAATCAATATGACGCAGCTCAATACCTTTTTCACGCAAGCTATGGACCAGCTCAATGACTTTATCCAGAGCAGCAATAAAGGGTTCGACTTCTGTTAATTGTGAGCCAATATGACAGTCAATCCCAACGATATCGATATGCGATAAAGCAGCGGCCTTTTCATAGACAGCGACGGCCTCTTCATGGGCAATGCCAAACTTATTGTCTTTTAGACCGGTTGAAATATAGGGGTGGGTCTTGGCATCGACATCAGGATTGACCCGTAGCGATATCGGTGCATGCTTATCAAGCTGCTTTGCTACCTCATCAATTAGTGTCAACTCGCTAATAGACTCAACGTTAAAGCAGCCAATACCTTGAGTTAGCGCATACTCGATATCGCTTTTGGTTTTGCCCACGCCTGAAAACACGACTTTATCGGCCTGCCCACCTGCTGCCAATACGCGCATAAGCTCACCGCGCGAGACAATATCAAACCCCGCACCTGCTGCTACGAGCACACCCAACACAGCAAGATTTGAGTTGGCTTTTACTGCATAACAAATCTGATGATCAATCGCTGCAAAGCTATCGCTATAGGCTTGATACACATCAAGTATTGCCTGCTGCGAATACACATAGCACGGCGTATCGTAGCGCTCTACCAACTCATGAATACTTACCTGCTCCATCCATAGTTCACCTTGGTTATAGTGAAGTTCAGGTAGATGGTTGGTTAAGGCGGCCGGATCGACATACATTCCTTGCTCAGTATGGATAGTTACACCGTCAGCTTGTAATTTAGTCTCACTCATATCGGGTTCTCTAATCTAATCAGGTTATCAATTATTAAGGTTAGTAATCGTTGGGATCGTCACTGGCGCTAGGAAGTACCTGCTGTTGCTCCAAATAGCGGCTCTTGTCATAGCTGTCATCATCGAGAGTAGCAAAAGCAGCATCTTGGGGATGACTGGTACTATCTATTTGATCTGAGGCAGCAACCGTCTGACTACTCGGCTCTGCTAAGTAAAGATCCCCTTTTTGTCCGCAACCCGACAGTCCAAGCATAACAGCGCTACCAATCATCAATGTCCAGATAGCATGACGACCGGAGTTGGCAGATAAATTTTGAGTGCCTCTGATATCTAAAGAGCGGCGTATAGTAAACATATGACAGATAACCTTGCAACAGTGGAGATGCTATAAGAAGTGTTATAAAAGAGCATTAAAATTTAGCACGAGCCAATCATAGCATTATTCACTAAAGCTGTGCTGGTCTTGAGTTTTATTGAGGGATAATTTGCTGGTTTTTGGCTACATGAAACTAAAACCTCGCCTTGTTATCTCTCATCATCTATCTATTTGACTATTCTTAATTTATGCCATGTGAGTCTGACTGTGCTTAAATGTTTACGGATTATCAAAAAAGGCGTTTAGAATGTTGCTGACAAACTTTCTTACAATTTTGATAACAAGCAAACTTACCTTTATAGCGCTTGCTATAGCCCCTGCAAGCCAATAGCTATGTTCAGTGAACAGATGTTATGATGCCTTGACGAGCGCCAATCTTTAACCTTATAGTTATCGAGGTATAGCAACCACCCCTCATAAAACACAATCTAAGGATAGAGCATGAGCGACAGCGCCGTTAACCCCACTCTCAGCGATCAAGACACGACATCAACACTGACTAATCCTACCTTGGTACTTAACTGTGGTTCATCTTCTATCAAATACGCTCTAATCAGCGAAGATGAATCAACCCGCATCACTGGTCTCGCTGAAAACCTAGGTCTCGATACTGCCCGCATTAAACACAACACCTTAGATGGCAAAAAACTAGAGATTGCCATTGCAGGTGGCCGACATGAGCTGGCCTTAAAAAGAATCCTTGAGCTACTCGAGCAGTATCATTTCGTTGCAGTCGGTCATCGCGTGGTACATGGCGGCCGTGAATACTCAGAAGCCGTTCGCGTAAATGAACATGTGCTATCAGAAGTAAAACGCCTAAAGGTATTGGCTCCGCTACACAACCCTGCCAATGCGCTTGGTATCGAAGCTGTACAAGCTATCTATCCTGAAATCCCGCAAGTCGTCGTCTTTGATACCGCCTTTCACCAAACCATGCCACCAGTTGCCTATCGTTATCCGCTTCCAAAATCATTATATGAAGACCACAAAATCCGTCGCTATGGTTTCCACGGTACTTCGCACGCCTACGTCTCAGAACGAGCAAGCCAGATTACAGATGCCAAAGGCCCTCATGGTTGGTTGACCGCGCACTTGGGTAATGGCTGCTCTGCAACCGCTGTCTATGATGGCGAAAGCTTAGATACCAGTATGGGACTCACACCGCTTGAAGGTCTGATGATGGGTACGCGTAGTGGTGATGTCGACCCAAGCTTACATATTCATCTAAAGCGTCAGCTTGGTTTGAGCTTAGAGGAGATCGACAAGATGCTCAATAGCGAAAGCGGTCTGCTTGGCATCTCAGGGTTATCTAACGATCTGCGCACCATCGAAGAAGCGGCCAATGAAGGCCACAAAGATGCGCAGCTCGCCATTGAAATGTTCTGTTATCGCGTTGGCAAGTATCTGGCCAGCTTGAGCTGTGCGTTGCCCGAATTTACTGGTATCGTGTTCACTGGTGGTATTGGAGAGAATTCAAAGACGACTCGTGCGCGCATCTTAGATGTCATGCGTCATTTTGGTATCAAGTTTGATGCGGACAAAAACGCCAGCCTAGTCGGCGGTAGCGAAGGTAGCTTCCATAGCGACGATAGCAGCATTGAGCTATGGGTTGTGCCAACCGATGAAGAGTGCCGTATTGCGCAAGAGACCCGCCAAGCGCTAGGACTCGCTTAAAAAGGAGGCTGCTTCTACGAGAAGTAAGCGCTTTTTATGACTTCCTCGATATAATAAACTCCCTCAAGGATATAATAATTAAACAGTAGGATACGCTATGCAAACCATATTACTTGTCCCTATCAGCCGCGGTATTGGTGTGACGTCAGCTGCGCTAGGCTTGATTCGCGCATTGGATTATAACGGTATCAAAGCGGGCTTTATGAAGCCGTTTTTGCAAGATGATACGCTCGATAAACAAAACAGCTTGGACAGCTCAAGCGCATTAACCATGCACGCTTTTGGTTTAACCCCGCCCAAGTCCATCAACCGTCAGCGCGTTGAGCGTATGATTGGAGATGGCAACCTTGATGACTTGATGGAAGAAGTGGTTATTAATTACCACACCATCGAAGGTGATCAAGATGTGATCATTTGCGAAGGCTTGGTTTCGACGACTGAAGCTTCTTATGCAGCCCAGGTCAACCGCGCTATCGCTCACGCACTTGATGCAAGAGTTATCTTTGTCAGTACGGCTGATACCCAAAACCCCGCCCACCTTGCTGATAAGCTCGATATGCATGCGCGTGAGTTTGGCGGCATCGCAAGTGAGCGTACGTTAGGCTGCATCTTGATGCGAGTCGATGTGCCCAATACCTTTGAGAACCAGCCAGTTGCCCCTGGTGAAGCTGTCTTTGAGCTTGACAAGAGCTTCATTCAAGAAGTGCAACGCTTGTCACCGCATTTTGATACTGAGCAATTTCGCTTAATCGGTGTCGTACCGTTTAGCGACTCGTTATCTGTCCCTCGTACTTGGGATATCGCCGCTGAGCTCGATGCCACTTGGCTAAACGTTGGCGAAGCAAAAACGCGCCGAATCAATCATATCAGTTTAACGGCTCGCTCGATTGCACGTATCGATGAAGTGTTTAATCGTGGTACTTTGATTGTCGTACCAGGTGACCGTGATGATTTATTATTGGCCGCAGCTTTGGCTTGTATCAACGGTATTCCTTTGGCAGGCCTAGTATTAACAGGCGGCGTCATGCCAAATGAGACCGTCGCTGGGCTATGGCAATCTGCGATCAAAACTGGCATTCCTGTCATGAGTGTCGAGACCGATAGTTATGAGACCGTGCAAAACCTTATGCACATGAGTGCTGAGATTCCAAGTGATGATACCGAGCGCGCGCTAGACGTTACCCGTTATGTGGCGGCGCATTTAGACTTAAGCTGGATTAAAGAGCAGTTCAGCGGCGATCACAAACCGCGCTTATCGCCAGCCGCTTTTCGTCATCAAGTCGTCGTAAAAGCACAAAATGCCAAAAAGCGTGTGGTATTGCCAGAAGGCTCTGAACCACGTACTGTAGAGGCTGCGTGTATCTGTCAAAGCCGCGGTATTGCTAACTGTGTGCTGCTCGCTAAGCGCGAAGATGTCGAGCAAGTCGCCAAAAATCGCGATTTAATCTTGCCAGAAGGGCTTGAGATCATTGACCCTGATACGCTCGATATGAATAAATATATCGCGGCAGTCGTTGAGCGCCGTAAAGGTAAAACGACAGAAGAGTTGGCGGCTGAATATCTACAAGATACGGTTTATCTAGGCACTATCATGCTACAAATGGATGAGGTCGATGGTCTGGTCTCAGGTGCAATTCATACCACAGCCAATACTGTACGCCCTGCATTTCAGCTGATTAAGACCGCACCGCAGTACTCGTTAGTATCGTCAGTCTTTTTTATGCTACTGCCTGAGCAAGTGGTCGTATATGGTGACTGCGCTATTAACCCAGACCCAACCGCTGAGGAATTGGCTGAAATTGCTATTCAATCAGCGCAATCTGCTGCTGCGTTTGGTATTGAGCCAAAAGTGGCTATGATCAGCTATTCGACAGGTGCCTCAGGTACTGGTGCAGACGTTGAAAAAGTCACACGCGCCACCGAAATCGTTCGCGAGCGCGCACCTGAATTGGCAGTTGATGGCCCATTACAATATGACGCCGCCTCGGTCATGAGTGTCGGTAAACAAAAAGCACCTGACTCCAAGGTTGCTGGACAAGCCAATGTGTTTATTTTCCCTGATCTAAACACGGGTAACACCACTTATAAAGCGGTGCAGCGTAGCGCCAATGTCATCAGTGTCGGTCCAATGCTACAAGGTTTGAATAAACCAGTGAACGATCTATCGCGCGGCGCACTGGTTGATGATATCGTTTATACCATCGCTTTGACCGCCATTCAGGCTTATAGTGATTTGATTTAAGCATTTATTATCTGCTAGAAACCTAGAGCACTATCATATAGATAGTCGGCTCTTTTGTGGTTGTTAATGACAGCAGTGCCCTTGTCCTCTACAATGAAGCCAATCTGTTTCGCTATTGTGTATTATTTACGTATGTCAGCTCCTAATCTTCATAAAGACGATAACTTAACATCCCCTCCCGCTATCCGTGCTTATCTTGGTGGCTCGTTTGATCCTGTGCATAAAGGTCATTTGCAAATAGCCATGCGTGTCTATCAGGTTTTATTACCTATCGCTGAGCGGCAACAGCGCGAACTGCATGTGTCATTGCTACCCAATGCGCGCTCGCCCTTTAAAGACGAGAGCACCAATCCTAAGCATCGTCTGGCGATGTTAAAGCTTGTGACAACCAACACCCCCCTACAGATTAACGAGCTTGAGCTGTGGCAGACGCCACCTGTATATACCATCAATAGCGTACAGACACTGCGTGAGCGCCATCCAAACGACAGCTTAATATTTATTATGGGTATGGACAGTGCTCGCAGCTTGGATATGTGGAAAGATGGACTCAACCTCACCAATTATGTAAATTTATGGATTTTTAATCGTACAAAAAGCTCCAATTTATCAATACCAAGCTTAGTCGCTTATACAGACAATGACCCATGCTCGCTGTCTTTGCAAGATATCGATAATCTCTATAGCGAACTTCCTAAGCAGCTACAAGCACAAACCACCAGAACCGTGCAAGACTTGGTGCAGCCGTTCAATGGATCGGCTCACAATCGCTCATCCTTCTTGAAAAGTGCTAGCAGAGGACGCATTTATATTGATCAGCACCAAGTCAGTGCCATATCGAGTACTGAGATTCGCAAACAGCTACAGAAAAGGGCTGCTAGAGCGGATACCGCACCAAATACCTTAATTCAACTAATAAATCCTACTGTTTATCAATATATTATTGCCCATCAGCTATATTCTGCTGTTCAATTCCGTTAAAATCGTTTTATCATTGTCAATTTGTCCTTTTGATTGTCTAGCCCTCACCCATTACTGGGTATGTAGAATCAACTGAGTAAGACAACTTGGCTATTCACTACTTTACTTTTACTACTTCATTTTTAATATTTACGTTTCAAGAGATTAAAATTTATGATTAATACTATGAACGACAAACGCTTAAAAGAGTGCTTAACTGTCGTTGAAAACACGTTAGAAGATATGAAAGCCAAGAACATCACCGTTATCAATGTCGAAGATTTGACTGATGTCATGGAACGAATTGTCATCGCTGAAGGCACCTCTAAGCGTCATGTGCGTGCGATGGCTGATAGTGTCGGTGCTGAAGCTAAGCAAGCTGACTTTATGCCTCTTGGCCGTGAAGGCGGTACAGACTCTGACTGGACATTGATTGATTTGGGCGCAGTCGTCGTGCATATGATGACTCCGCAAGCGCGCGAGTTTTATGACCTAGAGGGCCTATGGTCATCACCAGAGAGCCTAGCTGAGCTAGTCGCGACTCCACGCGAAAAGAAAGCCGGTCGTCGCAACTAAGTTTGTCATTTAGACGGCTTATGACAGTGCATTACTAAAGATAAAGACCAGATGCCTATTCTGGTCTTTTTTTTGTTTAAATTTTTAAGCGTAAATAAGCTTTACCGTACTTAAGCCGTATAATCAGATTCGTGATTAGACTAAGATAATACTCATCATTGTTATCAGCAATGATATAACCCCTCGCCTAATAAATCCTTACAAATTGGGAAAAGCCATGAGTATCAAAGTTTCTACCCAAAAAAACGCAGCTGACTTTACCCAAACCCTGCCCGTGCATATCGCTGATCTAACCTGCGTCCGTGCAGGCAAGGCCATGCCATTCGCCCGCGAGCAGATGAGCGCCATCGATAAAGTACCGATCAAAGCCCCCGTTGCCGTCAACTTTATGGGTTTGACTACCGATGAGCAAGCCGATCGACGGCATCATGGCGGTCCACTAAAAGCGGTGCATCAACTACCGCCTGCGACTTATGAAAAGATTAATGCAGAATTTGGCTTAAAGGTACGCATCGGCACACTGGGTGAAAACCTAACCACCGAAGCGCTAGATGATTTGCCTGAGATGGATGAAACTACCGTTTGTATCGGTGACGTTTTTCAATATGGGGATATTAATGACGTCAACAGCGTACAGCTACGTATCGTCCAACCGCGCCGCCCTTGCTATAAGATTAATGACCAAATCGGGCAATTTACCAAGGTGCCCAACATCGCTGCATGGGTGAGCAAGCAAGGAATCGCTGGTTGGTACTTTGAAGTCGTACGTGATGGCATGATTGATGCGGGCTTGCCTGTTTATCTGATAGAGCGTCCCTATCCGTTCGCCACGCTTGAGAAACTATGGCAACTATCAAACTCAAAAGAAAAATATGATGCTGAGGTGATCAAGCCGTGGCTGGCGATTGAATGTTTGGAGGAAAGTTGGAAAACCGTTTTGGCTAAAAAGATCCGGAAGGACTAAAAAGATTTAATAAAAAAAACCTTTAGTATCATCTTCGAACTTAATCAAAGACAAAGTTTGATTCAGCTTTTTATACTGATAACCATTATTCAAAACCATTTACCACAAAAGTTAAAGGTGTTTTATCTGCAATATCGACTTTACGACAAGTAAGCTTTTGCAGCAAGCATCCATTTGGCTCTCAAAGAGGAACATATGCGTAAAAAAACTGAGAGCATCAGCTACCTGCAAGCAATAGCAATTAGTGTAGGCGCGATTATCGGCTGGGGTGCTTATGTGATGCCAGGCGATTTATTTTTGCCGCAGTCGCAGCTGTTAGGCTCATCTGTCGCCATCATCATTGGCACATTGGCCATCTACATGGTTGCCCAAGCCTATATTAATTTATTGACCCAAACGCCAGAGAATGAGTCAGGCGGTATCTATTGGATTGAAAAATATATCAATAGAAAACACGCCTATGTCTATGGCTGGGGCGTGGCGATAGGCTATATCTCTATCGTGGCGCTCAACATATCGGCCGTCGCATTGCTACTAAGGTATTTATTGCCCAGTAGCTTACAAATAGGCTATTTGTACACGATTGCAGGTTGGGAGGTCTACGCCAGTGAAGTGTTCTTATGCAGTGCTGCCATCATTTTGTTTAGCTATATTAATCTCAGAGGAGTACAAGTCGGGGCAAAAATTCAATTGTATATTGCCCTATTTATGATTGTGTCAGTCGGGGCAAAAATTCAATTGTATATTGCCCTATTTATGATTGTGTCAGTCACCGCACTGTTTTTTGGCTCGCTTTGGGCCACGCCAGCTACGCAGCCCTTTTTGCCCACTGATATGCAAAGCAGCTCTATCACTAGTTTGGCATGGTTACCTATTCTTGCTGTTATGCCTTGGGCATACGTCGGGTTTGAGACCACCCCGCAGATTTCCAAATCTATTAGTGACTCAAAAACCAAGACCAAAAGCATTATCCTAATCTCGCTTATCGCGGGTGTTTTATTCTATTTTTTGATCAATTATTTTACTGCTTTAAATATGAATTTTGATTACCAAGCGATCAAAGATAGCAATTGGGCCACTGGCGAAGGGATAGACAATCGTATCGGTAGCATTGGCATTTGGCTATTGTCCATCGCTATGATTGGTTCCATACTGAGCGGTATCAATGGCTTTATATTATCCTCAGTCAAACTATTAGAATCGATGGGCGACTCCTCTTTACTGCCTAGTGTGTTTACCGATAATAACCATCATTTTAGTAAGAAAAAAACCGTCATATTGATATGTTTGGTTTGCCTGTTTTCGCCATGGCTTGGTAGAAACTATCTACTTGATATTGTCAGTATGGCATCGCTGGGTATTACTGTCGGATTC